>NZ_FR898071.1:0-2658 GCF_000437175.1 Ruminococcus sp. CAG:330
ATCGCAGCCATCCCAGAACTTTTACGAACAGCCGCCAATACAGCCGGAGCAGAACTTCTATGAGCAGCCGCCAATACAGCCCCAGCCGGAGAAGAAACCGCAGGAGAAGAGCAATCTCCTGCTGCTGATTATTATTGTGCTCTGTGTGCTGATTGTCGCCGCTGGTATCCTCATTGGTTTTCTGATTTTCCGGGACAGCGAGGGCGAGGGCGATGCCGGAAACGGCAATGCGGAAGGCGCACTCCAGACCACGGCGGTGCTGGAGGCAGATGCACCGTCTGCCGCAGGAGATGACGCAGAGACAATTGTAACCACACTCGCCACAGAGGAGAACGGTCTGCACTTTGCGGAGAACACCATGACTACCACGGTGACCACGACCACGGAAGCGCCGGAAAAGCGGTATCAGGTCTTTACGGAGGCGTGCAGCTGGGAGGATGCCAGGAAAAAGTGCGAGGCTGCCGGCGGACATCTGGCGTACATCACCAGTGAAGAGGACTGGGCAAAGGTCATCAATGCGCTGAACGGAACCGGATTGAAATACGTTTGGCTCGGCGGAACGACCTCTATCTCTGCGGACGAAACCCGCATCACCGCAACTTGGCTGGACGGCAGCAGCATGGACTATATCTACGATGCGAACCACTGGTTTGCCAACGAGCCGTCCGGACGGGACTTTTCCTCTGCGGACAAACCGCTGGAACCGTATATTCTGCTGTGGAATGTCAATGATGTATGGAGTCTGAACGACAGCAGCGATGCGGTTTTGAGCTGCTATAAGCACGAGCAAATCGGCTATGTCTGCGAATTTGACTGATAGAAAGGCAACGTATGCGCAAGAAACAAATCATCAGCATCCTGACCGCTTCGCTTCTGGCGATGGCGTGCGGATGCTCCAACATTAACCAGCCGGACACGGCAGAGCAAACGCCCACCGCAGCAGCGGAAACGTCTTTGCAGACGGAGAATTCTGCGCCGGAGCTGCACTTCCAAACCACTGCGGATTCAAAGCAGGCTGCATCGGGAACAACAGAAACCAGTGACGGTCTGGCCTCACAGTATCTGGCGAAGATGACGCTGGAGGAAAAAATCTACCAGATGTTCATGGTGACGCCGGAGATGCTGACGGGCTATGGCGTGGTGACGGAAGCTGGCGATTCCACTAAGGCTGCGCTGGCGCAGTATCCTGTGGGCGGACTGATCTACTTCGCCCAGAATCTGGAAACGCAGGAACAGACCAGGACAATGCTCGCCAACTGTCAGGCATTTGCCGAGGAATCCGGCATCGGGCTGTTTCTGGCGGTGGACGAAGAGGGCGGAACGGTGGCACGTGTGGCAGATCAGCTGGGCACGACAGCGTTTTCGGACATGTCGGTCTACGGCGCACAGGGCGATCCGCAGCAGGCGTTTGACATCGGAAAGACCATTGGCACGGAAATCGGAGCGCTGGGCTTTAACGTGGATTTTGCGCCGGTGGCAGATGTGAATCTGTGCAACGGGAACGAGCTGGGAGGACGTATTTTCAGTTCCGATGCCAGCGTGGTGGCGGAGATGGTCGCCTCGGAGGTCAGAGGCTTTCAGGAGAGCGGTGTCATGGCAACGCTGAAACACTTTCCGGGACTTGGCGCAGAAGACGGCAATGCGCATTATGACACCAAGATCGTCATTGACCGTACGCTGGACCAGCTGCGTCAGGAGGAATTTTTGCCGTTTTCCAGCGGAATTGAAGCAGGCGTGGACTTTGTCATGGTTTCCCATCAGGTGGTCACCGGAATCGGAGACGATCTGCCGGGCGATCTGTCCTACCAGACGGTGACAGAGCTTCTGAAAGGCGAGCTTGGATTTCAGGGAATCGCCATTACGGATTCTCAGGCGATGAATACCATCTCCGGTGTCTATGGTGCCGGAGAGGCAGCGGTCATGTCCGTTCAGGCAGGAATCGATATTGTCCTGATGCCGGAGGATTTGACGCAGGCATTCGAGGCAGTTCGCAGCGCCGTGGAGAGCGGTGAAATTTCCGAGGAACGCATTGACCAGAGCGTGCGCCTCATTCTGGAAAAGAAAGAGAAGCTGGGACTTTTGACCCCGCTGTCTTAGAACATGTTCACACGCTAAGTACTGAATACCGATAGAAAAAACGGAGCAGCATGGAATTTGCCAATGCTGCTCCGTTTTTTGATGTGATTTTACTGGCGAAGTGTTACTTGCCGAAAGAGAACAGACCCTTTTTCTCATACGGCTCCGAATGCCAGTCTTTCAGCTCGTAGCCGATCTCCTGAATTTCCTTTTTCAGCATGGAGATGTCCAGTTCGTTTTCGCTGATGATGGTGGTTTCGCCGCTTTTGGCAGAGGACTTTACCTTTTTCACAGCGCAGTTTTTTCGAACCAGATCGTTCATATGTGCCTCGCACATGCTGCACATCATACCGTCAATGCTCAATACTGTTTTTACCATAAGTTTACCTGCTTTCTATGGAGGTGCTGTTGTTTGTATAAAGCTATTATATACCCCTATAGGGTATTTGTCAAGGCGATTTGTAAATGAAGTCTGTACCGAAAATTCAATTTCTGTGATTTGCACAAACAATTTGTGCAATAAAATTCCTTCATTGTGCAGATACAATAAAATTATAAAATGTCACATGTCATAAATGAAAA
>NZ_FR898071.1:2668-8130 GCF_000437175.1 Ruminococcus sp. CAG:330
ATTATAATATGTCACATGTCATAAATGAAAATAGAATATATGTGCAAGGAAGATGCTGGAAAAACTATGCCGGATTTTCTGCAAAATCGGAAAAAACAGCGGAAAATGCGCTTGTTTTCACATCGGTTTTTCGGGATAAAATGTTGCACATTGGACATGAATTGTTGTATAATAAAAGAAAAAGCAGGAGAAGGAGGAAAATTGTGTCTGATTTTGGGGAAGAACTTTCTAGTCTGATGGCGAAAAAAACGATCTCGGCGGAGAATCTCTGTCAGATGGCGGAGCTGAATCCGGCGTACTTGGAGAAGCTGAAGTGCGGAAAGCTGCTGCCGTCAAACTATGGAGTTGTGAAAAAAATTTCTGAGGTGCTGGGGCTTGTGCCGGAGGAGGAATACCAGCTGTGGAATTCCTATAAGGCGTCGAAGCTGGGAGAAAAGCACATGTGCACAGAGGAAGCACTCAAAGCACTGTTTGCGCTGCCGGCGGCACGTCCACAGCGGGTGCCGGGAGAGATAAATGCAGTGTCCTTGCAGAACGGTGTGCCGATTTGCGGCAGAGAACGGGTGTACCAAGCCATCCGGCAGCTGCTTCGGGAGAGCACAGATTCTGCGGATCTGCTGCTTCATGTGGAACAGCAGGAGTTCTGCCGGATTTTAGGGGAGGAAATCTGGGAGAAGGGTGCGGATTACCGCTGCCGCCTGCTGCTGTATCTGCGGGAGGAGCGAATGGCGGAGAAGAATGTGGCCTCGTTTGGAATGCTGGTGCAGGCGCTTTTGTCCGGCAGGATCGAGGTGCACTATAATTACATTGTGGCGGAGAAGCTGGTGGATTATATTCTGTTTCCGTTTTTGATTCGGACGGAACAGGCGCTTCTGCTGCTGAATCAGGACTTGTCCGCTGCGCTCTATCTGGACGAGCCGGAAACAGTGGCGATCTATGGCAGTTATTTTCAGAAAAAATACGGGAATGCCAGACAGCTCTGCGCTGTATTCGAGAGCGCAGACCGATTTATTCGGGAGAGCCAGGTGCTCTTTGCCGAGGACGGCAGCACGAAGCCCATGGATTTTTACATTCTCAGCAGAAAGCCATGTGTGATTTTTGAAAACGATGAGAAAATCGTGCGGGAGCATGTCTGTGCTGAGAATATGGCAGATGGCTTTGTCGAAAATTATATGACGTTCCTGTACGAGAAGATCTTCAGCGGGGTAAAGAAGATGAAAATTCTCTTCTGCCGTGACGGAATGACGGACTTCCTGAACAGCGAAGAATTTCACGAGTTCCACCCGACTGTGGACAAGTCCATTCCCAAGGCAGTGCGGCAGGAGTTTTTCGGAAAGATGATCCGGCAGGCACAGGAGAATGACAACATGCAGCTTGGACTGCTGGAAAACGCACTGTTCACCCGGCGGCGGCACTGCATCAATCTCTGGTCTACCGGAAAAATGCTGCTGATGTTCGACTTTGAGGACAGCTATCGTCTGGTGCTGCTGCAGGAGAACACCATTGTGTCTGCGATAATCGAGTATTTTCGGGCACTGCGGAAGGCGGAGGCAGTCCGCACCAAGGAGGAAACACTGGAGATCATGCAGCAGGAACTGGATGCATGTTAAAGTGATATCACAAAAAAACAGCGGATGGGAAAAGCAAATTTCCATCCGCTGTGAGAACCCGTTTTTGCAGGACGTGTGTCTGCGAAAACGGGTTCTTATCGTTTCATCCCATAGACAATGCCGCATTCTTCCGGCGCACAAGTTTTTGCAGCAATACTGCTGGTACGGTTGGAACAGTCCGTACAATTGGAACCGCAGGTCAAGACATCTGTGCTCCGGAAGCCGGCAGATGCCAAACGGGAAGCGGCAAGCATTGCTTTCCTGTAAACCGGAAGAATACGGCATTGTATTTTGTGAAAATCCTTAGAATGAATTACAACTTTATTATACCGCATATTTTTTCGTCTGTAAATGTACGAATTGCACAAAAAAATATTGCAATAATTGTGGAATACGCTGTATCCGGAGTGACGCAGCACAATTTTCGGAAATTTTGCAGGCGCTCAGACACCTTGATTTTTCTGTCGGAATTTGCTATAATGAATCAGGAAATCCTGTGCCGCCGCAGAGCGGTGCAGCACATGGAAAGGGAGGAAAACGCTTGCAAAAATTCTGGAAACAGATCAATTGGATGAAGGCGCTGAAAATTGCAGCAGGTGCGGTGGCAGCGATTCTGATTGCTGAGGCGATGGGCTTGCAGAACGCAGCTTCTGCCGGTATCATCACACTTTTGACTGTACAGAACACCCGCCGGGAAACGGTGATGAGCAGTGTGCGCCGTGTGCTGGCATTTTGCATCATGACGCTGCTGAGCATGCCGCTCTATCATTTCTGCGGGACAGAACCGTGGACGTTCGGACTGGTGCTTCTGCTGTTGCTGCTGATTTGCTATGGACTGCACATGGAGGACTCCACCCCCATCAATGCGGTAATGGCGACGCACTATATGCTGGCAGGCGGTGTGACCTCCGGCATGGTGGGAAACGAACTGCTTCTGCTGCTCATTGGCAGCGGCATCGGCGTCTGTCTGAACTGGTTCATGCCACGAAACCGGAACAGGATCCAGCGGATGCAGCAGGAGCTGGACGGCGAGATACAGGGTATTCTGGAGCGGATGGCGGTTCGGATTCTGGAGGCAGATCACACCGGCTACGGGGACAGCTGCTTTGCCAAAACGGAACAGCTGTCGGCAGCGCTGCGCAGGGAGATCGACATCTTTTTGCAGAACCAGACGTGGGAGGACGACACTTACTGGATGCGCTATGTCATGATGCGGCGGGAGCAGTGCCGTGTGCTGGAGGAGATGTACCGCCAGCTGCTGCGCCTGACTCAGATTCCGGAGCAGGCAAAACCGCTGTCCGAATTTTTCGGCGAGGTGGCACAGCATTTCCACGAGGGCAACGACTGCACCGCACTTCTGGCACGTTTGGAACAGCTGCACACCGCCTATCAGGAGGATGCGCTTCCGGAGACACGGGAGGCGTTTGAGAATCGTGCGCTGCTCTACTGCATTCTCACGGAGCTGCGGACGTTTTTACAGATCAAGCAGCAGTTCTATCTGTCCCTGCCGGAGCAGGAGCGGAAACAGGTGTTTGAACGGCTGGCACAGCAGGAGGAGAAGCCATGACGCTACAGCAATTGCGGTACGCCGTTGTGACGGCGGAAAAAAAGACCATCAGCGAGGCGGCAGCCTCCCTGTATCTGGCACAGCCAAGCCTGACCAAGGCGCTGAAAGAGCTGGAAAAGGAGATGGGCATTACCATTTTCACCCGCACCAACCGTGGCGTTGCGGTTTCCAAGGAGGGCGAGGTCTTTTTGGGCTATGCCCGGCAGGTGCTGGAACAGGCGGCGCTCATCGAGGAAAAGTATCTGGCGCACACGGGGGAAAAGCAGGAATTCTGCGTTTCCACCCAGCACTATTCCTTTGCCGTCAATGCTTTTGTGTCGCTGATTCGGGCGTGCGGCAGAGAACACTATGATTTCCGCCTGCGGGAAACACAGACCTACGAGATTCTGGAGGATGTCGCCAAGATGAAAAGCGAGATCGGCATCCTGTACCTCAACCCGTTTAACGAGGCAGTGCTGCGGAAGCTGATGCGTGCGCAGGAGCTGGAGTTCACGGAACTGTTTGTGGCAAAACCTCACGTCTTTCTCAGCAGCCGGCATCCGCTCTCTCAGAAGTCCGAGGTGACTATGGCGGAGCTGCAGCCTTACCCATACCTTTCCTTTGAACAGGGAGAGCACAACTCGTTTTATTATTCCGAGGAGATTTTCAGCACGGAGAACCGTCCGAAAAACATTCGGGTGCGGGATCGTGCGACGCTGTTCAATCTGCTGATCGGGCTGGATGGCTATACGGTTTGCAGCGGTGTGATCGATGAGGAACTCAACGGAAAAGATATCATTGCCGTTCCCTTACAGGCAGAGGGCGAGATGCACATCGGCTATCTCACCCGAAAACGTGCGGTTTTGAGCCGGCTCGGGAACCGCTATTTGACGGAACTGAAAAAATATGCACAGGAGGAAATAAAGAAATGAAATGGATGATCGCATCAGATATTCACGGCTCGGCATATTACTGTGAGAAGCTGCTGGCAGCATATCAGCGGGAGCAGGCAGACCGGATGCTGCTGCTGGGAGATCTGCTCTACCACGGCCCGCGGAACGATTTGCCGGAGGGCTATGCGCCCAAGCAGGTGATTGCAATGCTCAACGGCCGGAAGGAGGACATCCTTTGTGTGCGGGGCAACTGCGAGGCTGAGGTAGACCAGATGGTGCTGGACTTTCCGGTTCTGGCGGAGTACGCCATTCTGACCGAGGGCACACGGATGATCTTCGCCACCCATGGCCATGTGTTTAACGAATCGCACCTCCCGCCGCTGCACAAAGGGGATATCCTGCTGCACGGCCACACTCATGTGCCGAAGTGCACGGAGCACGAGACGTATGTCTATCTGAACCCCGGTTCGGTGTCCATCCCCAAGGAGGGCAGCCATCACGGGTATATGACGCTGGAAAACGGCGTGTTCCTGTGGAAAGATCTGGAGGGCAACGAAAAGCATCGGTATGCGATGCACGCTTGAGGTTACAGCGTGTGCTTCCTGAAAATCAGGTTAAGAAATTACTATTTTTGTCATGATTGCAGTATGCATTTTGTCGTGACAGTGGTATAATTGTCTTAAATTCATTTGATACGTGGAACATTTTTTGGACGAGATGATGATTTTTCAGGAGGGAATTTCTATGAGACGAAATCGAATGAGCGCTGTGGCGATTTCTCTGGCGGTTGTGCTGGGAATCGGCGCAGCAGGAGCTTTTCCGGCTGTTTTTGCGGAGCAACAAAACGTAACTGGCGATGTGAACGGGGACGGCGTTTGTGACAGCAGGGATGTCCGGCAGATGCAGCGGTACCTGCTGGGTGCAGAATCGAATGGCGTATCTGCTGCGGATGTAAATGGAGATGGCGTGCTGGATGGTTTGGATTTGGCAGTGCTTCGTGACCTCGCAGCAAATGGCAGCGGAACGGGGATCCCGGACTACGGCACACCGATGGACACCACCGCCGATGCGGTTGCAGATTTCCGTGCGGGAGAATCTCCGCTGTTCTTTGCGTCTGACGGCTGGACGAACGGCAATCCGTTTGACTGCGGATGGTATGCGGAAAATGCCGTGGTGAAGGACGGCGCACTGCATCTGAGCATCGACAAGGATTCCACAGGCAAGTATAATTATTCCGGCGGTGAGTACCGCACCAACGACCACTATTCCTACGGCTACTACGAAACCTCCATGCAGGCAATCAAAAACGACGGTGTGGTGTCCTCGTTCTTTACGTACACCGGTCCGTCGGAGAACAATCCGTGGGATGAGATTGATATTGAAGTACTGGGCAAGGACACCACCAAGGTGCAG
>NZ_FR898072.1:0-3264 GCF_000437175.1 Ruminococcus sp. CAG:330
AAGACGTAGATAGACGCCTATGAACACGAGCTCTTAAAAAAGCCGCCTGTGCACAGGGAGTTTTCCAAGTGCACAGGCGGTTTTCTTAGTTTGATCAGAAGCTGTTCTCACACAGAAACGTACGCCGGATCGGTATTCAGCGGACGAAGCACGGCATCGATCTTCTCCCGCTGCACGCCCTCTCCGATGACGATCAGCACCGCCTGTCCATCCGGCACCGGTGCTGTCTCGATTTTTTCCCGTGTGGCGTTGATTTTCAGCCAGCCGTCATCCCCGACGGGGAGCGAGCCCTTGATGCGGAAAATCGTTCCGCATTCCGTGTCCTGCATCACCTGCTGCACCACTGGAACGATCTGTTCCTGCGGGATCCGCACGTGCATGAAATAGTGCACCTCGCTTTGCAGCGTTTCCATATGGAACTGCTTGACATAGCTGGAACTGCGGTATCCTGCATTCTGGATTGCGGCAAAGTCCTTCGGTGTCAGGTCATCCCACTGCTTCGCCAGAAGGTCGGACAGCCGGAACTGCCGCCGGCACTGGATTCCGGCGAGGGCACGGTTCAGATGTGCCAGCACACGTGCCGAAGCTTCCTCCGCCGGTTCGCCGGCTTTTAACTTGCTCAGCAGCAGCTTTCCGCAGCACGCTGCTTCCGATCCCAGCAGGTATTCCATCTCCCCGGAGAGCACATCCGGCATGGTGGCATCCACAATGGTGAGGATGCTGCCGATGGAAAACCACTGGTCCAGCGGCGATTCATACAGGGTGTCGAAAAATTCGTCCATGTCGAAAATGCCGGACGGCTCGATCAGAACACGGTCGAAGTGCTGCATCCCCAGTGCGATCAGCTGCGTCTTGAACCGCCGCTTGTGGCAGTCCGCATCTCCCCCGCCGGAGACCATCTCCAGCCGGCAGTTCTCACACTTCAGATCCTGTAGCATGAGCATGTCCACATTGACGGCGCCGAAATCGTTTTCCAGAATGGCGATCCGCTGTCCCTGCGCCAGCAGATATTTCGCATAGCGCCGGAGAAACGTCGTTTTTCCGGAACCAAGAATGCCTGTAATTAAATCGATCTTTGTCATTGTTTCCTCCTGTTCCTGCGGACGTTCAAAGAATTCGCTTGTTCTTTGGCGCAGGCAATTATTGATTCTGTCGCATATTACATGTGCTGCCGGCAATATTTGTTTCCCCATTTGACTGCTTCTTTTCAGCAGTTTGTTTCAAGGTACAATATTATCACTTTGGTAAACTGGAATTTACGCATAAGAACTTAGTTATTTTTTCTTTCTATTTTCTGTACTCGATTTTTTCTTCAAGATGTTCAAGTTCTTTTTCAATTAATTTTGTAAGTGAATATTTGACTATTTCAGAATCACCTTCAAATATACAGCAAACATTATAATTTCTGTCTATACATATTATTGAGCCGTCTCCCACAAAATCACCTATTTTCATATAGCCTTCAAATTCTCCATATCCAAATAAGCCATCTTCTCTAAAGGTGATTTTTTCAAACGGACAAATGTTGAATGTTGAGAAATAGATACGTAAATTCATACCATTACTGAAAAGATAAAATTCTTTCAGTTCATTACAAAGCTTTACGTTATGCGCAATCTCCCAATCAGATATTTCTTTCGCCGTCACTGGAGAATTAAATGTGTCCTTACCATTATTACTGTCACACAGAGATTTCATCTTCTGCAGTAAAATTGTTATTTTACTCATAGCTTATCTCCTATAAATTTCGATTTCCCATTTGCAAAGTATAACCAGATGGCATATTTCATGATTTTCAAACAATAAGCCCGCAGTTTTCCCGCATTGTTCTCAGGCTTTTTCCATCATAGTCGACGGTGTAGAACCCGCAGTTTTCAAATGATCCCAACCGTTCCGTATGCTTTATGCTTATCACTACCTGTTTCCCGCAGGATTTCAGATCACGAAACAACGCTTTTGTCATGTACAAGTCGGCATTATCCAGCAGTACCACCTCCGCTTTTTTCATGCTCTGCCTGAACCACGCAAGCTCCTTATTTTCACTGCTGTAGTCGAATTTTTCATAGGGAATCCCATGGATGACGAAATACGATGCAAGCATTTGAAACAGGAACGTCTTTCCTGTCCCTGAATCACTGAATAATATGGCAACCTGATCCGACAGGTCAACGTGTAACGCTATGTCCGAAACGCCCTTGTATGTCCAATCAATCTTCATCCCCGTCACACCTGCCCTCATTGACTGTTCCTAAAAACGCATAAAAGTCTGTATAGTGCCTGCCGTTGTATATGATGTCACAATTTGCATCACCCACATAGGCGATAAACGGGATATCCCAATAGACGGTACCGCTTGTGATGAGCGGCAGCAGCTCCAGCGCATTGTCTCCGCACTCACGCAGATCAAAGCACAGCGCAGGGTTACTGAGCACGTTCAGCAGGGTTTTTGTCCCGGTGCTCAGCTGATTTTTGTCAACCGGCACGGTGTCGCTTGAAATTCCGTAAAAGCTTCGGTTGGAACAATACCTCGCCCTGTCGATGTGATGCAGTATGACAGCTTCCAGCTTGCTCCCCGTCAGTTTCACAGCGCCATTAAAATACACATCATTCTGCGTAATGATGTTCACACCTTCCGGCGGTCTGTGCTTGTCTGAATATATGGTTAAACTCATCATCACCAATTCCTCTTTACTTGATAACATCACTTACATTATGGTCAATCACAACATTCATTCCCTCTGTTTCAATAAGTGCCTTGATTGCTTCTGCGATTGTTTCCCTGTCTTTCACATATTCTTGCTTTACACAAAAACTTTCAATATCCCACTCGTTGTCATACACCAATTCAAATTCAAAACCATTGTATTTGCAGGGAAACCTTGTGTTCCACAAAAAAGAAACGGCAGTATTGTCACCAACAATATTGAACTTTTTAAATAGAGCCAAGTAAAATTTTAACACTGCACCATCTGCACGCAATTCCGATAATGACATCGGTATGTATTCCTGCACATTGAGAAAATCAAAGAAATTATCAATCCCAGCTGCTGACTTTCCATATTTGATTTCTATCACAGTATATCGCCTCCGTTCTATGCAAATGTCCCATCTCCAGTATACCACAAGCCGTCCCCAGTTGCAACCAAAACCCGCAATTTTTTCCGTCACACCTGTGTTTCGCCCCTCGCTTTGGCCCGATACTGCGCCGGTGTCATACCGGTTTCTTTCTTGAACTGCTGCATGAAATAGATCTCACTGCGATAG
>NZ_FR898072.1:3286-3511 GCF_000437175.1 Ruminococcus sp. CAG:330
GGCATCCGCCACAAAGGCGATACTGTTCTGCTCCGAGGCGAGGTATTTCTTGGCGAGGGCAATGCGTGCGGCGATGACATCCGCCATCACGCTGACCCCGAAATTTTTCTTATACAGCCGCTGGAAATAGGCACGGCTCAGCAGCAGCATCTGCGCCATCTCCTCGATGTTCCACTTTTTCTGGGGCTGGCGGTAGATCTTCTGCCGGAGCTCGTCCATGCTCTT
>NZ_FR898072.1:3556-7185 GCF_000437175.1 Ruminococcus sp. CAG:330
GCCTGTTTCTGCCGGACAATCTGGTTGACATATGCCACGATCTCCGACAGGGGAACGTTTTTGCTGACCTTTTCGCAGAAGCAGCCCATCTCCAGCTTCACCGGCATGCGAACGGTGTCCTCCGCCAGATGCTTGCTGCAATACTGCCGGATCGCCTCCATGTGCGTTTTTCCAGCGTCAAAGCGGTAAGCGTAGGAGCCGATGAGGTAGAAGTTATCGCCATTGCACCGGCAGCAGATCTCGTTGCCCAGACAGCTACTGCTGAGCGCATCCGCCACCGTCATCAGAATCCGGTCTCCCGTGCTGCTCCCAAGCCGGCGGTTAATCTCGTGGAGTTCGCAGACATCCACGGCAATCAGCAGGAACTTCTCGTTTTGCAGAATGGACTGCTCGTAGATTTCGCTGGACAGCTCCTCAAAGCCCCGCCGGTTATAAATGCCGGTCAGCGGATCACGAATGGAGGTCAGGTGCACCCGTTCGCTGAACCGTCGGATGTAGTTTCGAATCCGCATGGTTTCCAGCCCCAAGCTGACGTACTCCGTCCACGTGAGAAACTGCTTGTCCAAACTGTACTGCTCTCCCTCAAATTCCACGGCGAGGAACCCGAAGCACCGATCCTCATAGTGCAGGGGAACGAAGTGATAGGCAGTGGGTTTCTCCGGATTCCGGATGATCTCCGGCAGTTCCCGCAGATGCACCATCTCATAGCTGCTGCTCCCGTACACCTGCCGGAACAGGAACACCGAGTCGGAATAGCCGGTTGTGCGGTAGGTGTCGCCACTGGTATTGCTGATGCCGTCCCAGTCGTCGCAGATGCAGAAGTAAAACACCTTGATTCTGCGGATAAGATACAGCACATGGTGCAGCTTCCTGGCGAACGCCATGAGATTGTCCGGCGCAGAGAGCTTTTGAATCATACCGCTGGATTGCAGCAAAGAAGCGAACTCCAGCTGCTCCGCCAGATCCTTCCGGTACTTGGCAAACACGCCGTGATGGGACACGGTGCATCCGCAGCTCTCCGCCGGTTCCAGCACCTCCGGCCGGAGCGGAATGGGATCGCAGCAGATACCCGTCATCCGCTGGTACAGCCGGCAAACACTGCTGACCCCCTGATTATAGTTCATATTCGCCATGCAGGTGATGGATGGCACATTCAGGACATTGTTGAAAAACGGGTCGTATCCCACCACGGCGATGTCCTCCGGCACCCGAATCCGGTTCCGCTGAAGTGCAGCAATGAGCGTTTCCGCCATACAAGTGTTAGCACAGGCGACTGCCTCCGGAAACGCCACACCGCCGTCGGCAATTGCCTGCCCCAGCTGCTTTCCGGCAGCCTTCCAGAAGTCCCCGTAGAATATCATGTCCTCCGTCACCGGCAGTCCCGCCTCTGCCATGGCATCCCGAAAGCCTGCCAGCCGGTCTTCTGACTGGTGAAAGCCAGCCGGCCCGGTCAGGCAGAAAATCTTTCTTTTTCCGTGCACTGTGATGAGATGACGCACCAAATCCCGAAAAATCCGCCGGTCGTTCCAGACGGGATACCGGTCGCCTGCCGTTTCCAGCTCCATATCCAGATATGGCAGTCCGGAGTCCTGACAAAACTGCGCAATGCGCTGCTGCACCGCCTGTTTCTGAAAGTTGGATTTCTGCATCAGAATCCCGTCGGCGCACTCCGGCCGGCACAGGGAAAAAATGTTCTCTTCGCCCGTCTGGAACGGCGTGTCCTGATCGAGATTGGAAAAGAACGAAAATGTCACGATGTCCATATCCAGTGCGTACGCCTGTTTGGTGATGCCCTCCATCAATGTGTGATTGTATTCCGACTGCATATCCGCCAAAAGCACAATGATCCGCTTTCTCCGCATGATATCCCCTCCCATGTCCTTTCAGATTCCCATATCTTTATTATAAGAAAAAACGGATGCCATGTCAATCTGAAATATAAGAAATATTTTATCCTACAGAAAAAGAAAAGCACAATCTCTTATAAAAAAGCATCATAGCTGATTGAAATCATTCTGATTTTGTGATAAACTATAGACATATTCCACAAATGCAACAAGGAGGAACCGAAATTGGAACACAGAAAACGACATCTTATCACGGTATGTTTGACCGTATTCACATTGCTTGTCGGATTGTTGGCGGAGCTGCCCTTTGCTCTGCCGACAGCTTCGGCAGCAGACACCTCGTCCTATCCGGTACAGGCAGTGAACTTCGGCGCATACACCACCAACCGCAACCTCAACAGCACAGGAAGTTCTGTCAACACCCAGAAATCTGCCGGCACGACCTCGGAGAACTGGCGCATCGACTATGTTTCCGCCGGTGTCTATCAAATCGTCAGCATCGCAGACGGCAAGTATCTGACGGCGAGCGGAACCGCCTGCACCATGGCGAACAGGGCATCCGACACCTCTCAGAACTGGCGCATTGAGAGCGTCCAGAAGGACTTCGAGGGATACGACCTCTACTACAGGATCACCAGCGTTTCCACCGGTGCTGCCCTCACCTACTATCAGGGGAACAACACCGTCGGGCTGGCATCCTACACCGGCGACGGCGCACAAAAGTGGAAGCTGAACCTGTTCGGGCTGGAGGGCTTTGCTGCCAATTCCCTTGCCGGCGGAAACGAAAAAGCGGGTACTATCGGCGGCGTACTGGGTGAAACAGTCTTTGTCTCCACCGCTGACGAGCTGGAAAAGCAGCTGAATTCCGTTGGCCCGCAGACCATTGTCATTACCGCAGACATTGACATGCAGAAAAAATCCCACACCCGCATTCGAGACAACAAGACCATCATCGGCTCTTACAGCAAGAACACTATCTATGACTCTCAGTTCCGCACCAACGACACCTATGGCGCCGTGGACGACAGTCCCAGCGACAACATCGTCTTTCGCAATCTGAACATGATCGCCAAAAACGTTTCCAACCGTATCCTGATCAACATTTGGTCTTCCAGACAGATCTGGGTGGATCACTGCACATTTATTTCCTACCTGAATTCCGATCACACCGGAAATGGCTATGACGAAGTGGGGAAATTCATCTGGCTGAACACGCCATACAAAGACTATCTGGACGCCAAGGACAACGGCAGAAGTCCGGACTACATCACCATTTCCTACAACATCTTCAGGAATCGGTTCTGGACGGTGGCATACGGCACACAGAACGACGAGACCTCACGATGTCGCACCTCCCTGATGTACAACTGGTGGGATGAGTGCGTGCGGCGCTGCCCGCAAATCGGAAACGGCACCGGTCACATCTACAGCAACTACTATTCCGGCGATGACACCTATGTGCCCAACAGCTGCAACCAGATCATCAGCGGTGAGGGATCCAACATAGTCAGCGAGAACTGCCGGTTCCAGTCGGTAGCCGGACGGGAGATCATCGTTCAGCCCGACACCTCTCCCTATCGGGATTCCGGCTCCTATACCTCCAAGTCCAGCACAGATACGCCAACACCCCTGAACTACAAACCCAAAACGGCAAACAATTGGAATCCGCAGGACAACTACGGTTATACCCTGCTGGATGCATACAACACCAAGGGCACAGACACCAAGGATTTCTGCACCAAATACGCCGGTGCATCCTCCAGCCAGTACATCACCGACAGC
>NZ_FR898072.1:7190-7353 GCF_000437175.1 Ruminococcus sp. CAG:330
CAGCCTCTCCAAATATGTTGCAACGGTCTATGACACACCCTTCCTCACCGACAGCTTTGACTCGGAATACGGCAACGCCGTAAAAGAATACACACCGGCAGTCCTGAACGAGGGCGCAGTCTATATGATCCAGAACGTCAACAGCGGACTGTATCTGGAAGTG
>NZ_FR898072.1:7451-16636 GCF_000437175.1 Ruminococcus sp. CAG:330
GACGGCGACGGCTACTACACCCTCTATCCCCAGATCGGCGACAAGGTTTCCTACCTGCTGGATATCTCCGGCAACTCGCCGGACAATGGCACAAATGTCGGCATCTGGTCTGCCACCGATGCCGATGCCCAGCGCTTCAAGTTCTACCAGGCATCTGACGGCATCTACTACCTGCTGACCAAGGCAAGCGGCGACCAGAGCTGCGTGGCAGTGCAGGCAGCCTCCAAGGACTCCGGTGCGAACGTGGTACAGTGGGCAGTCAACCTCTCCGACACCTCCCAGCAGTGGAAGCTGACACAGGTTTCCGACACCGGCTGCACCATGGACACCTCCAAAACCTACATGTTCCGCAACACCAACAGCGGACTATACATGGAGGTCGCCAATGGCAAGGCGGAGGACAACAGCAATGTCCAGCAGTGGGGCGCAAACGAACCGGCTGCACACAACTCCTGGACGCTCAAAGAATTCGGCGGCGGCTACTACTACATCATCTCCCAGCTCGCCGACGGCAAGACCTACTATCTGAACTCCACCGGCAGCGCCAACGGTGCCAACATTGAGATCGTCACCAACAATAAGTCCAGCTCTCATCTGTTCAAATTCGTGAAAAATCCGGACGGTACCTATAACATTCTCACCAGAACTTCCTACGATGCCGCAGCGGTGGAGGTCGCCAATGCCGACCGCAACAGCGGTGCCAATGTCCAGCAGTGGACGGCAAACGGCAACGCCTGCCAGAAGTGGGAGGTACAGACCTGCACCACGACAACAACTGCCACCACAACGGCTAAGACAACTGTCACAACCGCCACGCAGGCAGACACGACTTCAGCAAAGCCTGCCACCACAGTGGTGACAACGGCTGCAACGACTGCCGCAGAGTCCGTTCCCGCAACCACGGAAACTGTGGTATCGACAACCGTAGCAGAATCCGCTACCGCCGAGAAAACCACCAGCTCCTCCACAAGCACTACCGTGCAGACCACGCAGACCGCCGAAACCACAGAATCTACGCTGTCTGCCAAGGTGCTGTACGGCGACGCCAATCTGGACGGCGAGATTGACCTTGCCGATGCCGTCTTTCTGAACAAGGCAGTAGCCGGCGTGGTTTCCATGAATGACACTGCAAGAGCAAACGGCGACTGCAATGCGGACGGCAAAATTGACAGCAGCGACTCCATGGTGCTGCTGAAGTTTCTCGTGCACCTCGTCAACGCCCTGCCGCAGAAAAGCGCATAATCATTTGACATCCCCTTTCTGATAAAGCAGAAGCAGCGGTACCCTTTCGGCACTGCTGCTTTTGTTTTCCAAAAATATCGAGCACAAAATCCGTTCTTTTTTAGGCAGAATCCGCTTTACGGCGTTTTGAATTTATGGTATAATGGAAAAAAAGAAATCTTGCAGGAGACTTTTCTAATGAACTTCAACTATTTTCTTCCGGTCAACATCGTCTTTGGCTGCGGACGGGTCAGCGAAACCGGACAGCTGACCAAGCCCTACGGAACACGTGCCCTCATCGTCACCGGCAGAAGCAGCGCCAAAAAATCCGGTCTGTACAACCGTGTCAAAGACAGCCTGCATGCAGCCGGCATTGACTCCGTGCTCTTTGACAAAGTGCAGCAGAATCCCTTGACCACCACGGCAATCGAGGGCGCACAGTTCGCCAAAGCTTCCCGATGCGACTGCGTGGTCGCCATTGGCGGCGGCAGCATCATGGACTGCGCCAAGGCAATCGCCTTTCTGGCAGTGAATGACGGCGACATCAACGACTACATCTTCGGAAAAACCGCCAGCGACCGTGCGCTTCCGCTGATCCTGATCCCCACCACCTGTGGTACCGGCAGCGAGGGCAACGGGTTTGCCGTGCTGACCAATCCGGAGAACGGCGACAAGAAGTCCCTGCGCTGCAATGCAATCGTGGCAAAGGTCTCCATTGTCGATCCGGAGTGCATGATGACCATGCCGAAAAAGGTGCTTGCTGCCGTGGGATTCGATGCCCTGTGCCACTGCATGGAGGCGTATCTCTCCCGCATTTCCCAGCCGTTCACCGATGCCCTGAGCCTGTACGCCATTTCGCTGCTGGCGGAGAATCTGACGGCGGTCTACAGGGACAGCACGAACCGGACGGGCTGGGAGAAGATCTCTCTGGCGAGCACCATCGGCGGAATGGTCATCAACACCGCCGGCGTCACACTCCCCCACGGCATGGAACATCCGGCAAGCGGCTTAAAGGACATCGTCCACGGGCAGGGGCTGGCTGCGCTGACACCGGTCATCACGGAGGCATCCTGTCACGGCGACCCCGTCCGCTACGGAAAGATCGCCCAGCTTCTGGGTGGCAAGACCGCAGAGGACTGCGCCCCGCAGCTGCGCAGGCTGCTGCACGGTCTGGAACTGACCTGCACCCTCTCCCAGCTGGGGTTGTCGGAACGTGATATCCCGTGGATGGCGGAGAACTGCATGAAGGTTTCCGCTGCCGGTGTCGCCAATCATCCGGTGGTATTCACGCAAGCGGAAATCGCAGCGCTGTACCGCAAGGCAATGTGAAAGCGACAAAGCAGTATCACATTCGTTACAATTTGGTACACATATTGCACACATTGCAGAACTACGGTATGATATTCTTGTTGAATCCGTTTCTCACCCAACCCGACAATAGGAGATGACAAGCATGAAAAACAAAACAGTTGCAGCTTTGATGGCAGCCATTGCACTCTGCGCTGCGCTCACCGCCTGCGGAAGCGACTCCGGCGAAACCTCTGCCAAGATTTCCGGCGCACCGGCAGAAACAGCAGTTGACACCAGCGCCAAGGTGGACGAGCTCCGTGCCAACGCCAAGGCAGACGCAGCAGAAGCCACCGCTGACCAGATTCAGGAGGCTGTCGGCTTCCTGCAGGATAACGTCTACAGCTACTTTTCTGATTCCAGCGCTATGGTAAGCACCATTTAGAACCTGTCTTCACAAGAAATATATGTGGATTTTCGAGCATAATTTTGTTGCAGACAAGGCAAAAATACGCAGGCGGGCTGTCGCCCGGCAAGTATTTTTCACGCAGGATGCAGCAAAATTTGCCGAAAAGGCACGTGGATACGCTTGTGAAGACGGGTTCTTATTATGGTGCGTTTTTGGAGGCATGCTATAACGGCACCGGAAACGACTACGAACAGGTCGGATTGCAGGCGCAAAAGACGGTGGAATCCGTCTACCGTGGAGAAAAGCGCACCTCCGACAGCACCACACAGGAAAACCTCAAGGCACTGCGTACCATGGTAGAAGCACTGCCGGATGCCCGGTAACTTCCAAGCATATGACAAAAAAAGCACGTCCCGTGGATTCCATGGAACGTGCTTTTTCGATGAGAGATATAGATATAGATATGATGTTGCCTTAGAGCTTTTGCGCCAGCTGCTTTTGCACCGCAGCGTCCGGAATATCCACAATGCCGTAATCCTTGCCCTTGTAATTCCAGTAGGCTCTGCCGATGCCGTACTTATTGAACACGCTGCAAATATCCGCAGCCCAGCGAATCTTGGAGTCGTTGTCCGCCAGATCAATCACACCGTATTCTCCGCAGTACAGCGGAATGTCACGCTCCTGCGCAATCTTCAACGCCGGCGCAAACAGGGTTTCGAAAAAGTCTGTACCCATTTCCTTCAGGTCGTCTGCATAGATCGCACCGGCAAGTTCCTGTGAAAGAATCTTGCTTGCCTCACGATACTCTGCAAGGCACTTGGGGTAGGCAATGCGGAAATCTGCCGGCATATCCTGTACCCAGTATGCGCCCTGATGGGTGAAGATCATGGGTTCATAGCTGTGGAACGTATAGACTACTTTCCGGTCTGCAGTCTCTGCCAGCATGGGAACGCTCAGTACATTGTTATACATCACACCGCCGAAAATGATCCAGGTGTCCGGCGCCTGCTTCCGAATCTCTGCAATGGCGTGCAGGGCAATCTGGTTCCAAGCCTCTGCGACCTCCGGCTCCACGATCTCATTCAGCAGCTCAAACGCCATGGTATCCGATTCTGCGCCATACCGCTTGGAAAGTGTCCGCCACAGACGATAAAACCGCTCCTGCAACGATACGTCGTGGAAAAAGATGGTCTTATCGGTCTTGTCCAGCGGATCAAAGGAATAGCCGTAAGTCTTGTGCAGATCGAGAATCATGCGGAGTCCGTGCTTTTTGCACCAGTTCAGGCAGCTGTCCAGATAGACGTAACCCTCCGGCTTTTCCGTGCCGTCCTCTTCCTCCAGCAGCATATAGTCCACCGGCACACGCACGTGATCCAGTCCCAGTTCCGCAATGGTTGCAATATCCTGCTCTGTGATAAATGTGGTGTAGTGTTCTGCGGAGGTATCGCTGGTCTGCGAGAGCCATCCGCCCAGATTGACACCGTGGAGATATCCTTCCAATGTACGCATTGTCATCCATCCTTTCGATTTGGGAGTTCCTCGTTTTTCATGTCTTTATTATACGTGTTTTTTGGCGCATCGTATATCGTTTTTGTTGCATTTTTCTCGAATTTGTTGTATAATTACAGCGGAGGTGAAAATCTATATGAACATCGAACAGGAGCTTCACAAACATCTGTTTCAACAGCGGGAGGAACAGACACAGCATCTGGAATACAATCTGGAATTCCAGTTCTATAACGCCGTTGCGTCCGGCGACATGGAAACCGTGTCCCGCTACTGTACCGCCGAACAGGATGAAACCGTCTATGACGGAACCGAGTACGGCAGGCTGTCGGAAAACCGGCTGCAAAACGCACGCTATCACTTTGTGGTGGCGGTAGCTCTTATCACACGTGTCTGCGTAGAGCAGGGCATGGAACGGGAAACCGCCTATACGCTGAGCGACGTTCTGATCCAGCGCATGGACCGTCTGACCACAGTTTCCGAGATCTCTGCGCTGCACAACGCCATGATTCGGGATTTTACCCGGCGCATGCAGGAGGTGCGCCGTGCCCACGCCTATTCCATCCATGTTTCCAAGGCGATCTCCTACATTTCCGCGCATCTCCACGAGAAGCTGACCACGCAGGACATCGCCGATGCCATCTCGCTGAACCGCAGCTATCTCTCCACACTTTTCCGCCGTGAGATCGGAAAAACGCTGCACCAATACCTGCTCTCCGCCAAGCTTCAATCCGCTGCCCAGCTTCTGACCACCTCGGAAATATCCCTGTCGGAAATCGGGGCGTACTACGGCTTTGCCTCCCAGAGCCACTTCATCCAGTGCTTCCAGCGGGAAACCGGTCTCACTCCCATGGAATACCGCCGGAAGTTCTACCAGCGAAGCGAAGTGTCGGACAGCAAAAACGGCTGACACCGTTCGCAACGTGCCAGCCGTTTTTCAATGCTGCTTGTATTGTTTACTTGTATGGTTAATCGTATCGGTTAAGAGATCGCCAGATTGCCGCGGAGCAATGCCAGATCTGTGCCATTGACCACATTGTCTTCTGTCAAGTCTGCCTGCTGCCACTGATCCTGCGTCAATGTTTCCGCATAAATCAGGTATTTTTGCAGCGCAACAGCGTCGGTAAGATTGATCTCGCCGTCCAGATTTACGTCACCCTTTGTAGGTTCAGGTATTTCTTCTGTCTGCGCCAGAGCCAACAGGTAAATCAGCGGGGAATTCCAATAAGTCGCGACCTCATTGGTGGAGTAGCTCTCCGAGTGGTCAACATAGCACTTGGCGCTGGGCATGCCTGCCAGATATGCCTTGGCTGCGCTATCCTCCTTGGCGGAGTTGACACCGCCCACCAGCATGCCTTTCATCGCCTGCTTCTTTGCCATAGACGGTCTGTGGTGGGGATTCTGCGGACAGAGCGTGCCATATCCCGTGACAAAGCAATAGCCGGTGGCGTTCTTACCCAGCAGATAGTTTAGGTCATCCTCTGCTGCCTGCCGGTAGGCGTCGTCCCCCGTGATCTGCGCAGCTACACCCAGAATCACGCCGGCGTTTCCGATTGTCATGTTGCTGCCCCAATTAAATGTTGAGATGGAAACGCCAAAAGGTGTCTTGTTTGAGGTAGAAACGAAAGTATTTGCCTGCTTCTTCATGGCGCTCAACGCCTTCTGATACACGCTTTCGATTTTGCTTTCGCCGTCTTTCATCGTCAAAATGGCAAGGTTGCCGTAGTCGCCCACCGTCGTCCAGTCCATACCCGTCTGCAAATACATGCCCTCCAGCTTCTCCTTGTAGGCCTCTTCGCCAGTTGCACGGAACATCTGCGCCGTTGCCCAGTACCGCTCATCGCTGTCGGAATAGTCGCCGTAATCGCCGGTGGTGATGTCTGTAGGATTCTTGAAGATCAGATTCGGGTTGGCATCCAGGAAATTCCATGCCTTTTTCGCCGCATCCAGACAGGTGGCAGCAAAGTTCGGGTCGCTCTCCCCGAAAAATTCCGATGCCAGCGCCATTGCACCGCAGAAGTCACCGGTTGCCGTGGTGGAAACCGGCGTTACGATCAGCTCGCCCGTCTCCTGTTCCGGCATGACATAACCGGGGAAATTCTCGCAGGTGACCTTGTGGTGCACACCGCCCGTCTCCGGATCCTGCATTTTCAGCATCCAAGTCAGGGCATACTTTGCCTCGTCCAGAATGTCGGGGACGCCGTTCCCGCTCTCCGGAATTCCGACATCATCGCCAAACAGCGCCGGATTTGCCTGATAGGCATAGAGCATATCTGCCACAGTCTTTGCTGCCGGAACAGTATAGCGCCCGTAATCTCCGGCATCATGCCAGCCGCCGCTGACATCGATGTATTCATCTGTTGTCCCGTACACTCTCGCCTTGGTGGTATGACATGCCACATGATGGAACGTGTCGTCCTCGATCTCCGTTCCGCAGCGCTGCAAATACAGCATCCGCACAGCATCTTTCATCAGGTCGCTGTACACGTCCTCGCCGATCTCGAACGTGTAGGACGGATCCAGCCCGCCGCAGGTGATGTAGTATTTTCCCGGTGCTTCAACAGCAGAAAAATCTCCCATCCATTCAACTTCGCCGGCGCTGCTGTTATTGGTTTCGCCGTAAAGCTCGCCGGTATAGACCACTTCCTCGGTTTCGGCGTTGACTACAGAGAATTCCGTTTCGTCAGTAATACCACGGAACACTGCCACCTTTTCCGCATTGGGGCGATAGCCCACCTGATTGATGACAATGGGCGGTTCATAGGCACGAATCTCGGAATAGTCCACCTGACTGTCGTCCACCAGTTCCAGAACCACGTTGTCCAGATAGATGGTGTGTTCGCCCAGTTCCTCGCCCTCGTTTCCGCAGTTGAACACCATTTTGGACATGATGTCCGTATCCGCTTTCATGGTGAATTCATAGTCCACTTTCTGCGGTTCCGAAGTGAGGTTCAGACCCTTCCAGGTATACGACTGATACGTTCCGCCGTTCTGCTGGATCATCCCCTCCACATAGCGGTCGGTGTCGGAAGAAATCTCGTAGGACAGGTGATAAACGCCGTTTTTGTACAGCGGAATGATGTCATAGTTCAGCTGTACGGAATAAGTCAGCTTGCCGGTATTGGTAACATGCAGCGCCAGTTTTCCGTCTTCTGTGGAGAGCGTTGCAGCACCGCCGCTCTCTTTGTACATGCCCCAGCCGGATGTCCCGCTGGAAAAAGTAGAATTGCTAATGAGGTTGTCCGCAGCCAGTACGGACACCGGCGATACTGCCGGCAGTGCGGATGTCAGCAGCACACCAGACAAAATGGCTGCCAGCAATTTGGTCATTCGTTTCTTTTTCATGTCGGAAAGAAGCCGGAACTTGGAACAGAGTTTCGGCTTCCCGTACACCTCCTTGCAAATTTTAAACGGGAAAAAATTGCGCAAACAATGCGATTCCCGTTTTGGTATTGGAACCACAAATTCGGGAAGAATCTGATATTTTTATTATACAGGATTGACAAAACACTTGCAATGATATATCATGTAAAATATATGATGTTTTATGCATTTTGAAAGGAGCAACCCATGGAGATTCGAAACGCCGGATACAACCACTGTCATGATACTGATTTCATCATCGACCGTCCCAAGGGCAGCGGGGACAATTTGTTGCTGCTGCTGAAAACAGACTGCATTGTCACGCTGGATGGCGTCGACCAATTGGTTCCGGCAAACAGCGTCTTTCTCTATCCCAAAGATGCACCGCAATTTTACCGCACCTGTCCGCAGCAGCTCTTCGCCAACGACTGGGTACACTTTCTCTTTGAAGGGGAGGAATTTGCGCAGTTTTCCGCACGGAAAATTCCGCTTCAAACGCCCATTCCCGTGCAGGAGCCAAACTTTTTCAGCCACTGCATCAAAGAAATCGTCTATGAAACCTATTCGCAAAATTTATACCGCAAAGAAAGCGCATCCTGCTATATGACGCTCATCTGGGATAAACTCAGCGAACAGCTGTACCAGAATTCTTTTTTTCCAAAAGACAGCCGGTATGAAATGCTTGCCACCATTCGCCGAAAGATGTACCGCAGTCCATGGGATTCACGCACTGTAGACAACACCGCCCACGAAGTCCGCATGAGCCGCTCTGCTTTCCAGAAGCTTTATAAACAGTTTTTTGGCATCACCTTTACACAAGACCTCATCCAAAGCCGCATGGAGTATGCTGCCATGCTTCTGCAAAGCACAGATCTTGGCGTTGCGAAAGTCGCAGAGCAGTGCGGATATCGCCACTATGAGCACTTCGAACGGCAATTCCTGAAACGGTACGGCATCTCTCCCAAGGCATACCGCACACAGGACATCCCGCTTTTCAGGAGATGAATGAAATGGAATCAGTTTGGAACGAAGCATTTGTCTATGAGGTGCTCTCCGTTGTGGAGGAGATCCCCGCCGGAAAAGTGGCATCCTACAGCCAGATCGCACGGCTCATCGGCAGAGCGAAAAACGCACGGCTGGTGGGCAGGGCGCTGCATCAGGCAGAGCACTACGGCAGCTACCCCTGTCATCGTGTCGTCAACCAAGCCGGACGGCTTGCGCCGAACTTTCCGGAGCAGCGGGAGCTGCTTCTGGCGGAAGGTGTGACGTTTCGAAAAAATGGCTGCGTGGATATGAAGTGCTGTCAGTGGGAGTGCTAGGACTCGTTGGAAACATTCCACTGGAATGCTTCCAAAATCAAGAAACAGCAAGCGGGACACAGGGCGGAGCGGTCTTGTTC
>NZ_FR898073.1:0-3388 GCF_000437175.1 Ruminococcus sp. CAG:330
CTTTTCGTCTGCCCAGTTCCACTGCTGTTTCCAGCAACAATGGCAGATTCTTGAACCGAAGTAGCTTCTTCGGCAGCCGTTCCCGATTTTCCGGGTCGCTGAGAATGTGTTCTGCATTTACCCGAATTGCCCATTCCGGATTGAAATTTACACCATTTTGCATCATTGGAAAATATGGCTTTTGGGGCAGTGGTTCTACATACCGCAGCTTGGAAGAAACAGCATCACAGAAGCCGGTGAAATACCATTTCAATGTGGTGTCTTTCTTTTTATTTCGTTCAAAGCAGGCGTAGATTGCCTGATATTGTCTTGTGTACAGTCCTGTATGAAAGCAGGCACAATTATTTTCCACATGGAAATATTCCGTTTCTCCGGTGTTGTAATCGATGCTCAGTTTCCGGAACATCATATGGAGATACCGTTCCAAAATCGGCGTATCTGTATTTTTACATTCGGTCTGCGGCTTTCGGAATCGCCATGCTTCCGGCAACGCCATTTCTGCCAATTGTTCTAACTGCCCGTACCAATCCGGCACATAGGCAAATTCAAATAAATCTGTTTCTATCATTTTATCACCTTACACTTAGAAAGTGCCTCCAGATACTTTGTTTGTATCTCTGCTTTCTGATCTTCACACACATACTGGTGTTCTGTGCCGTCTGAACAAACCTCAACCACAGTTGACAATGCACGGATATATGCATCGTAATACTGCAGCAGCTTTTCCTGTGCATCATGGTCCCCTTTGACAGCACGATACACCGTTTCATAATCCAGTTTCATGCTTTTGTGTCCTTTCATAATAACTGCGAATATTTGCAAATGCGTTTTTCTTCCGTTCTGACACGGAGCGTCTGGAGATCCGCAATGTTTCGGAAATCTCGAAAATAGACATTCCATACCAGAATTCTAAAATAACCACTTCCTTTTGTTTGGGCGGCAACAGCAGCATTGCCTGATACAGCCATTCTGTCGCAACGACACAGCAGTATCCGTTTCCGGCATCGATGAAATGTTCGGATGGATAAACAGCATTTTCACCATGTGTTTTCAAAATGTACTGTACGATATCTGTGTTGACCGACTCATTTTTCCTTCTTGTTTTTGCAGCAGCGGCGAAATTTCTGCTTGCATTTCTCATTACTGTTTTACTGAAGCTATCGAAAATCTCAAGCTTCAGCTGATCATCATCATGCGAGGGAGCAGACATTATTTTCCCTCCCTCCATATTCAGTTTTGAGAAGCCCTTTTTTGCCCTCCTGAAATTACTAAGACAATTGAGAGAAGCAAAATGGGAAGGTTTTAAATGTAAATTTTATATGAACAGGTAGGAGAAAGAAAAAAGCAGCATACAAAACCGGTCATTTCGCCGGATTGTATGCTGCTTGAGGACAAAAAAAAGGGGCAAGTCCAACAGTGTTAATGTTGAACTTGCCCCGAAAAATGAAAGGAATGGAGAATCATTAGAACGGACAATTTTCATGAAAAGATGCAAGCATACAGATGTGAAAGGGAAGTGCTGGAATCGATTCTGCGTGGAAAAGTTTATTTTAATGATAGGTTCCATCTGATGCTGCATCCTTCCGGCGTAAAAATACACCATAAGCGGATTTTAGGATGATTGGAACAGTTTCATCCAAATTGGAACAGCTATTTTGAGAAGCACAAATTCGCCTAGATGCTGCATCATTTCAAACCGGAAGGATACAGCATCTACATTTTGTAGATGCCGTATGCTTAATTGTATTGTTTTGAAATTTCCGGCTTTTACCGTTTGGAGTCCTCTTCCTGTTTTAACAAATTATAACGCATCTGGCAAAGGTCAAATACATTCAAAGTTTGATCTCCATTGAAATCTGCCGCTTTCCAGTCTGCAAGCTGTGTGTCTGGAACAGACAACAGCCATTTTTGCAACAGTACAACATCAGAAACTGTAAATGCACCGTCTGCATTAACATCCCCAATGATTCGCTCCTGATACTGAATATTGGCTCCTGTTAGTTTTTCATTCAGCAAACCAATGGTAATCTGATTCCACTCTTCTTCCGTTCCGTTATAGGAAACTGCACGCAAATTTTTGCAGTTATAAAATGCGGAATCTCCCACCTTAATCAGGGAATTCGGAATTGTAAGAGTCTCCAGATAAGGATTCTCGGAAAAAGCATACATTGCAACAGATGTAACACCGCTTGGAATGATATATGCAGCATCTGTCTTTGCTGCCGGATAGATTACCAGTGTGTCTTGCTTCTTGGAATACAGAACGCCATTTAGACTAGAAAAATTGGGATTATCTTTCGCAACCTGAATCTCCTGCAATGCACTGCAAGAGCCAAACGCATTTTTATCAATTTTTGCAACTCCAGTTGAAAGTTTCACAGACTTCAAAGAGGTACAGCCCAAAAACGCCATTTCACCAATGGAAGTTACCGAATCCGGGACTTCGATGGAGGTAATTGTAGAGAGATAAAATGCTCCGACAGAGATTGCAGTAACTGGAAGTCCTTCGATTTCAGAGGGAATTACAACATCGGAAACGGAATTGTTAAAGCCGGTGATCTCAATTGAATCTCCATGGTTGACATAGGTGAATGCCGATATAGCTGTTGCAATACCAGTAGATACTTGATCAGGGTCTTTGACAGCAATGTCCAGATAACACGTCACATCAGAAAATCCACCGACGCCCTCACACTGATAGGCATACCAATGCTTTTCCGCATCATAGTTCACAGAGTTTTCTTTTACATATCCCTCTGCAATCAGCTGATCAAACAGTGCGTCCGCCATTTGCTTTCTGGTTTCCTGATCTGCATTCTGAAATGTGGTATCGCTGGACAGTGCGCCTACCTTTTGTGCGATTTCTGCCATTCTTTCGGCATCAGCATCCGATACCGCATCATAAATTACAACAGAAAAGGTTTTTGTGGTAGAAACTGTCCCATCAGCATCTGTCAGGCGAGCATAATAAGAATAAGAACCAACTGCCGCATTCTCAAACGACAGCACAGCAGACCAGGTTCTATCATTTTCCAGGTCATCTCCACTAACGTCGAAGTTGCCGTCATCCAGCATTTTTGCGACTACTTCGTTTGTTTTAGCATCAACCAGTTCTACATCGCTTCCGGAATACTTTAAGCAAGTAGCCGTAAAGATCACCTTTTTGTCGGTTTCATCTTCCATAAACTCTGCGTTTCCAGTATGCTGATTTAACCGCAATGTAAAAGAAGGATACTCCGCTGCACAAATTTGCTCCGCACCGACAAAAAAGCAGGTGCCGCTCATCATTGCAGCAGTGAGCAGACTCAAAACTCTTTTTTTCATATAAGAAGCCCCTTTCTTATGCAACTAAAACATTATCAATAAGAACAGCGGAATTATATGTGTT
>NZ_FR898074.1:0-2044 GCF_000437175.1 Ruminococcus sp. CAG:330
AGCTTTTCGAGGGCGGAGCGAACAAGACCGCTCCGCTCTGTTTCCCGTTTGCTGTGCTGATATTTTGAAAACGTTCCGGTGGAACGTTTTCAACGAAATTTTCCTCCGCTGAAATCTGCGGACACGGCACGCCGTGTCCCTACAAAGTGCACGGAACCTCTCGCCAGCTGGATCAGCCTTATGGGGCAACGATCTCGTTTCTTTCTGTTCCTGCACGATGCTTTTTCAACTGCGGACACGGCACAACCTGCCCCGACAATTCCGTATCTTGTAACTATTTCCCCACACAGAATCTCGCAAACACGTCATTCACCACGGCCTCGGACACCCGCTCGCCGGTGAGGGTCAGCAGTGCGTCTGCTGCCTCCTCCAGCAGCACCGTCACGGCATCCAGCATCTCTCCGGCTTCCAGCGCCTCCTGTGCCTGCAAAATTTGCGCTCTGGCGTGTTCCAGACACTGCTTCTGCCGTTCGTTGGACACCACGCCCATTTCCGGTGTGACCTGCTCCCGGTAGAACAGCTCCTCCACCGCCTGACGCAGCTCCTCCAGTCCGTTTCCGTCCTTAGCGGCCATGGAGATGACACGGGAGAACTGCGCCTGCAATGCCGCCGGTTCCAGCAGCGCTGGCTGGTCGGACTTGTTCAGAATGGCGATCACCGGCTTTTCCGGCAGCTGTTCCAGCATCCGCCGGTCGTCGTCGTCCAGCGGTCGGGTGGCGTCGAATACCGCCAGAATCAGGTCGGCATCCCGCAGCCGTTCGCCGGCACGCCGGACACCGATCTGCTCGATGATGTCCTCGGTTTCCCGCAGCCCCGCCGTGTCGGACAGGCGCAGGGTCACGTCCCCCAGACGAATCTGTTCCTCCACCACGTCCCGTGTCGTTCCGGCGATCTCCGTGACGATGCTCCGCTGGCTGCCCGACAGCAGATTGAAGAGGGTGGACTTCCCCACGTTGGGCTTGCCCACGATGACTGCCGAAACGCCCGCACGGAGAATGCGCCCGTAGTCGTAGGTGGCGAGGGTCTGTTCCAGCGGCTGGAGAATCGCCGTCAGGGACTGCTGCAGCCCCTCCGGTGTCACTGCCGGAATCTCGTCCTCCGGATAGTCCGCCCACGCTGCCAGATCGCCCAGACAGTGCACCAGCTGGTCGGTGATCTGCCGGACACGCCGGTAAAGTGCGCCCTCCTGCTGGGCACGGGCAAACCGCAGCTCCCGGTTTCCGGCAGCACCGATGACGTCCATCACCGCCTCCGCCTGTGTCAGAGTCATCTTTCCGGAGAGAAACGCACGCTTGGTGAATTCGCCCGGCTGGGCAGCCGATGCGCCGGTGTGGAGGACTGCCTGAAGAATCCGGCGTGTGACGTAAATGCCGCCGTGGCAGGAAAATTCCACGGTATCCTCGCCGGTGTAGCTGTGGGGGGCACGGAATACGGTGGCGATGCCGTCGTCCAGCGGGGTGCCGTCCGTGTCGAGGAAGCTGCCGTAGGTGCAGGTGTAGCCCGGCATGGCAGACAGCGTTTTTCCGGAGACGCTGCGGAAGCACGCCTGCGCAAGGGCAACGGCGTCGCTGCCGGAGATGCGGATGACGGAGATTCCGCCGGCGGCGTGGGGTGTGGCAATGGCTGCAATGGTATCTGTGGTAGACATAAGACTGTCTCCTTTCCTGTTTCGTTGAACTCTCCGTCTAGTCTATCACATTTTCCCCGAAAAAGCAAGATTCCGCCTTTTGTTATCTGCTTTTTCGATTTTGTAGGGACACGGCGTGCCGTGTCCCTCAATTTCGCACGACAAAAAGATGAAGAATATAGGCCTCCCCTGAAAGGGGTGACTCCCCACGGGGTGGGGAGATGCCCGAAGGGCAGAGGGGACCGCTCAGTACGAGGGGGACCGCCGTTAGGCGGTGGAGAGGTCTTTCGTGAAATCTTTTATGCAATGGATGATTTGCAGAAACCCCTCAGAAAAACGCAGTGTTAGAACCCCTCAGTCAGTGCTGTCGCACTGCCAGCTCTTACTGAGCGGTCCCCTCTGTCACTTCGTGACATC
>NZ_FR898075.1:0-3550 GCF_000437175.1 Ruminococcus sp. CAG:330
TATAATAGTAACATGTTATTTTAGAGTCGAATCCGGCTCTATCATACAGAAAGCAAAAAGGAGAATGTGATATGTGGAAAAAAAGACTGGTACCGCTGATTCTGGCAGCAGCAATGCTTGGCGCATGCGGAGGATGCGGCGATAAGACTTCCGACAGCAAGTCAGCCAATGCAGATGATTCGAAATTCATTGTTGGTTTCGACGCAGCATTTCCGCCGTATGGCTATCAGGACGACAACGGCGAGTACGTTGGATTCGATCTGGATCTTGCCGCAGAGGTTTGCAGTAGAAATAACTGGGAACTGGTAAAGACCCCCATCGACTGGGATGCCAAGGATATGGAGCTGAACTCCGGCACCATCAGCTGTATCTGGAATGGCTTTACCATGAACGGCAGAGAGGACGACTACACATGGTCAGAGCCGTATGTGGACAACAGTCAGGTATTCGTGGTCAAGGAAGACAGCGGCATTGCGTCATTCGATGACCTCGCCGGAAAGACCGTTGCAGTACAGACCGATTCCTCTGCACAGGCTGCACTGGACGAGGACGAGAACGCAGATCTGAAGAACTCGTTCAAAGAGTTGCTGGTTGTCGGCGACTATAACACTGCTTTCATGAATCTGGAAGCCGGTGCTGTGGACGCCATTGCAATGGATATCGGCGTTGCCAACTATCAGCTGGAATCCCGCAGCGGCGGATTCACGATTCTGGATGAACCGCTTGCAGCAGAGCAGTACGCTATCGGCTTTAAGAAGGGCAACACAGAACTTCGTGACAAGGTTCAGAAGACACTGGACGAGATGGCAGCAGACGGAACTTTCGAAAAGATCGCAGAAAAATGGGATCTGCAGGACAGCGTTACTCTGGGAAAATAATCACAAAAGAGGCTAGTTATGTCATTTCTAGAAATTGTCATGCAGCTGGGGGACAGCACGCTGCAAACGCTGCTGATCTTTGCCCTGACGCTGCTGTTTTCCATTCCGCTGGGCGTTTTGATCTGCGCCATGCGGATGTATGCGTGGAAACCGCTGCAGTGGATTCCACGACTGTATATCTCGGTTCTTCGTGGCACGCCGCTGATGCTTCAGCTGCTCGTGGTCTATTTCGGCCCGTACTTTCTCTTCAACATCTCGCTGAGCACCTCCTACCGGTTCTATGCGGTCATCATTGCGTTTTCTCTGAACTACGCCGCATACTTTGCGGAGATTTTCCGCAGCGGTATTCAGTCGATTCCGGTGGGACAGTATGAGGCATCCCGCATTCTGGGATATGGAAGATGCCAGATGTTTTTCCGAATCATTCTGCCGCAGACCATCAAACGGATTCTGCCGGCAGTCACCAACGAAACCATTACGCTGGTAAAGGACACCTCGCTTGCCTTTGCGATTGCCTACACGGAATTGTTCACCGAGGTCAAGCAGATCGCAGTGGCGCAAACCTCCATGCTGCCCTATCTGGCAGCGGCGATTTTCTACTACGTGTTTAACCTGCTGATTGCTGGCATCATGTCCCTGGTAGAAAAGAAACTGAACTACTATAAAATTTAAGGAGGGCACATCGTGGAAGAATATTTAACGATCACACATTTGAAAAAACAGTTCAACGATGTGCAGGTGCTGAAAGACATCTCCCTGACGGTTCGGAAAGGGGAAGTGGTCTCTATCATCGGGCCGTCCGGTTCGGGAAAGTCCACCTTACTCCGCTGCGCCACCTTTTTGGAAACGCTGAGCGGCGGTTCTATCGCCTATATGGGGGAGGTCGCAGCACAGACGACAGAAGCCGGAAAGGTTGTCTATGCGCCGAAAAAGCAGTTCCAGCAGATTCAGAAGTACTTCGGGCTGGTGTTCCAGAACTTCAACCTGTTCCCGCACTACTCCGTGATGAAAAACATCGTAGAGCCGCAGCGCTTGCTGCTGAAGCGCTCCAAACAGGAAGCGGAAGAGGTGGCGATTCGTCTGCTGAAAAAGGTGGGGCTGGAGCAGAAAACAGCTGCCTATCCCTGTGAGCTGTCCGGCGGACAGCAGCAGCGTGTTGCCATTGTGCGTGCGCTGGCGCTCTCGCCGTCCATCCTGTTCTTTGACGAGCCAACCTCGGCACTGGATCCGGAACTGACCGGAGAAATCCTGGAAGTCATCCGGCTTCTGGCAGAGGATCACATGACCATGGTGATCGTCACTCATGAAATGCGCTTTGCGCAGGCGGTTTCTGACCGTGTCATCTTTATGGCGGACGGCATGATCATCGAAGAGGGTACACCGGACGAGATTTTTGTACATCCGAAAAAAGAGCGTACCCAGCAGTTCCTGAACCATTATGCGGACTGAGTCGGTTCTATAAAGCAAAACCCGGTAGGCGAAAATGTTTCGCTTGCCGGGTTTTGTTCTGTGTGTCTGGAAATAAAGACAACAAAAAACCGCTCTTCTTTGGAAGAACGGTTTTACTTTGGTGGGGTGGGAGATGGGATTCGAACCCACGATCTTCGGGACCACAATCCGACGCTTTAACCAGCTAAGCTACACCCACCATATATGCGTCCTCAGCGGGACGATTTGGCGCGCCTTACTGGATTCGAACCAGTGGCTTACTGCTTAGAAGGCAGTTACTCTATCCAGCTGAGTTAAAGGCGCTTCTTGGAGCGGGTGATGGGAATCGAACCCACGTAGCCAGCTTGGAAGGCTGGAATTCTACCATTGAACTACACCCGCAGTTTTCAGTCGCTCGTTTGTTTTTCTTGTGAACCTCACCGGCGACTATATTATTATAGCATAACTCTGTATAAAAGTCAAGTTTATTTTTTTAGAAAATAGAACCGAAGCACAAGAATATATTGAATGTTTCAATTAAGAAAGAAAAGAAAAATGGCTTTTTGACATATTTTCGGCAGACAGCCATGTTTCCAGCGCTGGCCAGATGCGTTCTGTCAGTTCGCACCCGTGCCGGTAGTATTGGTCGATTTTTTGCGTATCTCTGGTGAACAGCGGAATGGAACGAACCTCTGGCTGAATTACGAACACTGCCCCTGTTTTTTGCGCCTGCTGCATTCGCACGATTTGTTCCTGATAGCGTGCAATGCGGTGCAGCAGTGCATGATGCAGCGCCGGATATCGTTTCCGATAGGCGACAGATAAGAGCGGACGGAATTTCCGGTAATCCGTCGGCTGACACCCATCGTGTCCCGTCAGAACTACGATCACTTTCTGACACCCCTGTTCCAGCAAATGCTGAAACGGAATGGGGTCTGCAATGCTCCCGTCTACGTAGTGCCTGCCGTCAATTTCAACAGGAGCGCAGATCATTGGCAGCGCACAGGATGCCTGCAGCGCCTGTAAAATCTCAACTTTCTTATTGTTGCCTGTCAGGTACGCTGACTCACCGTTCTCACAGCAGGTCGCCACGCAATCTGTCTGCATAGAGAAGCGAAAGTAATCGGGGAAGTTCAGCTGTTCCGCATATTGGGATGCCATTTCATTCAGATTCAAAAAGCGTCCCGTCCGCAGCATGTGACAAATGCCGAAGTACGGCTTTTCGTTCTGCATGAGCATCATCT
>NZ_FR898075.1:3590-9354 GCF_000437175.1 Ruminococcus sp. CAG:330
TTCAAAACGCATCCGGCACCGGCAGAAGTTCCGGATGCTGCGGAAGCATAGAACTGGTGCTGCATCAGCACATCTACCACACCGGCGGTAAATGCGCAGCGGTCTGCACCGCCCTCCAGAGCAAGTCCGATCATTTTCGTTCCTCCTTTCTCACGAATACATACCGCAATTCCAGACAGCACATCTCAGCATTTCTTCGCATCAACGCACATTTTGGAATTGCGGCACGTGTCGTTTTATCCATACAACTGTTTTCTATTATACGAAATTTCTCGAATTCTGTCAAGTTTTCGTGCGCAAGCTTTACAAATCGCCTGAAATATGATATGATTTGTAACATGGAATCTATGAATATTGGCGTTTGAAAAAGCGCTGAAAAGAGGACAAAGGAGGAAAAGCATGAGACAAAATCGTGTGTTAGGCGTACTCACCGCATTAACGATTGCTGTAACATCCGGCAGTGCCTTACCGGCACTCTCTGTTTCTGCCGGACAGCTTCTAGGGCAGACAGACTTCGAGGATGGTGTCGGTCTTCCGTGGCACGTCTGCGAATCGGCGTCCGGAAAGATGTCGTTCGAGGTGACAGATAGCGCATACCGCATTACCGTCGATAATCCCGGCGGTGCTTCCAACGGCGGGGAAGACCGGTGGGACTGCCAGTTCCGGCATCGTGGTTTGACGCTGGTTTCCGGCTGCACCTATGAAGTGGCATATGATATCACCGCCAGCAACAACTGCACCTATTATACCAAAATCGGCGATATGTCCGAGCCGTTCACCGAGGATTGGCATGGCAATCCGGATGACAGTCAGTTCGATGCATTCTGGAATGTGCAGAATTTGACTGCCAACCAAACCGTTTCTTTTCACGGGACGTTTACTGCAAAGCGAACTGCAGAGGTGGAGTGGGCGTTTCACGTTGGCGGAGATACCGTCTCCGTCGGAACCGTCTTTACCTTTGATAATATGTCCCTAATCTGCACTGACAATGACGAATACGACTATGTTCCAACGCAGGAGTGGCAGCGGGCGGACATCGTTACTAACCAGATCGGTTATTTTCCGGACTGCCGGAAACAGGCGACGCTGATCTCTGATGAAACCGATGCCGTTGATTTCTCTCTGTGTGATGAATCGGGCAAAGAAGTGTACACTGGCGCTTCCAAGCCTATGGGCGAGGATCCGGACTCCGGCGATTCGGTGCACATTCTGGATTTCTCAGAGTTTAAAGAAGCAGGAACATACACGCTTCAGGCAGGGAACGCTGCCAGTCGGGAATTTGCCATCGGCGGAACAGAAGTCTACTCCGGCATGCTGTTCGATGCCCTCAACTATTTCTACCAGAACCGCAGCGGCATCGCCATTGAGAGCCAGTATATCACCTCCGGGGATGCCGCAGCACTGGCACGCAGTGCAGGACACTCCAATGACACCGCACGCATCACAACGGACTGGGACGATCTCCAGAGCAACGGCGGTTCACAGAATGTCTCCGGCGGCTGGTACGATGCCGGCGATCATGGAAAATACGTGGTGAACGGCGGTATTGCTCTGTGGATGATGCAGAACCAGTATGAGCGTGCCGTTTCCCGTAAGACAGAAGACAGCTATGCTGACGATACCATGCAGATTCCGGAACAGCAGAACGGCTATCCGGACTTGCTGGACGAGGCGCGCTGGGAGATGGAGTGGATGCTCAAGATGATCGTGCAGGACGGCACGTATCAGGGCATGGCATATCACAAGGTGCACGACATCAAGTGGACAGCTCTCGGCATGGCACCGGCAGACGATCAGGAAGAACGCATCCTCAAACCGCCGACGACATGCGCAACCCTGAACCTTGCAGCGTGTGCAGCACAGGCAGCACGTCTTTGGGAACCGTATGATGCGGATTTCGCCAAGGAGTGTCTGACCGCAGCAGAGAATGCCTATGAGGCTGCCAAAAAGCACGATGATCTCTATGCACCTTTGGATCAGTCCATTGGCGGCGGTCCTTACGGGGACGACTGTGCAGACGATGAATTTTACTGGGCAGCCTGCGAACTGTATCTGACCACCGGCGAAAAGGCATACCTGAAAGATCTGGAGAAATCCGACCTTGCCTATACCGTTCCCACTACACTTTCCGCTGGTGAAGATGCAGACACTGCCGGAAGTTTCGACTGGGGCAACACAGCAGCCCTCGGCACACTCTCCTTTGCTCTGCACAAGGATGACTTGGAGAAAAAGGTTGCCAAGAAGGTCACAAACGCCATTACAGATGCTGCGGATGTGCACCTCGGCCGGGAGGAACAGCAGGGCTACGGACAGCCCTACGCCCAGAGCAAGCTGAGCTATGCGGATGACGATACGGGATATGTCTGGGGCTCAAATTCCTTTGTGGCAGATAATACGGTGATTCTGGCAGCAGCCTATGACCTCACAGGGGAGCAGAATTATCTGAACGGCGTAATAAGCGCCATGGATTACCTGCTGGGCAGAAATCCCATGGATGTATCCTACATCACCGGCTACGGCAGTCACGCTGTGCAATATCCCCACCACCGCTACTGGGCGCACCAGATCTCGGAGGAGTATCCCATGGCGCCGGCTGGCGTTCTGGTCGGCGGGCCGAACTCCGGCATGCAAGATCCGTGGGTACAGGGCAGCGGTTGGAAGAAGGGAGAGATCGCACCGGCAAAGTGCTACTTGGACAACATCGAAGCGTGGTCAGTGAACGAGTGTACCATCAACTGGAATGCACCGCTGGCATGGCTGACTGCTTTTGTTTGCGATGCCAACGGCGGAATTGTTGCCAATACCGGTTCTATGGCGTCGGAACAGCTGGACCCGTCTGCCGGAGATTCCGAGGAGAGTTCGCAGACATCCGCCGGCAGCAATCAGCAGAATCAAGCAAATGATTCCACGGAGAAATCGTCATCCGGTGCGTTCCCGTGGACACTGGTCATTGTACTCGGCGCAATCCTGCTGGGAGCAATTATTGTGGAAGTGTTCATTTATAAGATCGTCAAGCTGAAAAAGAACTAGGCAAAATCTGATCAGCTCCCGAAAAAAGCTGTACGAGGGTTTTCTCGTACAGCTTTTTTCATGATTTGAGCGGCTCGCCATGGGGACAGAGCGCTGGCAGACAGAGCAGAATTTGCGTTGCCTTTTCCGCTGCTGCCAGTTCCAGCGACTTTTTCGGCACGGGAAACGATGGCGGATTCTCCGCATGCTCCTGACGAAGTGCTGCACACGTTAGTACAGCAGCAGCCATTCTCAGCCGATGATAAGATTGAAACAGATAGAACTCCCTCCTTTTTGGAACAGATTCTCAGTATAGCATATTATGAATTTGCTTGCAATATGTTCGACAAAAGTACTTTTTTCCAGACAAAAGAAGACCGCCTCCGGGGTGCATCCCGAAGGCGGCTTCTGCGCAACTGAATTTATATGGAATCTGCGGATTGCTCCGCAGCATCCAACGAAAAATAAGATAACAGGGTATCTGTTTAGGCGACTTCTGGTAGGACAACACCCTTTTTCAGCGGGATGTTGGCATAGATTTCTGTTTCCCCTGTGGCGATTACAGCATATGCCCGCTTGGCACGCTCGTAAAAGGCGAACCGTTCCACAAATTCAAAATGACATCGCTCCGGTTCGGCTGCTGCGATAATGTCCCGATAGACATCCCAGATGACGGGTGCTGCCGGATCTCCCGGCACTACTTCCATGAGTGCGACCGGCTCCTTGGCGTAGGCATCCAGCGGAAAGAACTGCATCACAGCACGCAGCACCTCCGGCACACCGTGCCCGTCCAAACGAACCAGCCGCTGCGCCAGCGCTGCTGCCGGAAAATTGCCGTCTGCAATTACGATTTCATCACCGTATCCCATTTCCATCAGGATCTTCAGGAGATCCGGTGTGAGGATTGCAGGAATGTGTTTCAGCATAACAATTCCTCCTGTTGAGAATGTACTTTTTCACGCCCTATTTATTATACAGTTTTTTCTTTCAAATGTCCAGCTTTTTCAGCGGAAATTTACATTTCATCTGAGAGATTTGCAGAAAACCTGTTTTTTGTGACGCAACATTCTCCGGCATCTAGCATTTCAGGAGGTCTCCACACATATCTTTCCTCATGCATTACAAAAAAATAACAGACAAATGACAAATCCGATTTTTCGTGCAGCTTTCCGAAAAAAGCCGCAAAAAAATCCTGCACTCTGAAAAAATGCTATTGACGAAAATCCAGATTTAAGATATAATGATGATAAGAGGAACTCTTCTCCATGCTGTTTTCCTGCGGGACAACGCAGAACCGGTACGGGAAGTCCGAGATAGACGAAAGGAGAGCGACAAACGCTTGAAACATGTGCAAATATCTGCGTCAATACTCAGCGCAGATGTAGCAGATCTTGCCGCAGTTGCCGCCGATCTTCGGCAGGCAGGTGTTGACATGCTGCATTTTGATGTAATGGATGGACAGTTCGTTCCAAATATCACCTTTGGCATGCCGGTTCTGGCAGCACTCGACCGGCATTCGGATTTATTTATGGATGTTCACCTGATGATTGAGGATCCTGAAAAATACGCAGTGCAATTTGTAGAGGCCGGCGCAGATCTGGTGACATTTCACGTAGAGAGCCGCAGCGACATTGCTAAGACCATCCGCCTGATTCACGAGGCTGGTGCAAAGGCAGGCATCGTGCTCAAACCGGACACACCGTGGGAAACTGCCATTCCGTACCTGGATTCAGTGGAAGTGGTGCTTGTCATGACGGTGGAACCTGGCTTCGGCGGACAGTCCTTCATGCGGGAAATGATGAAAAAAGTGGAGGCGCTCTGCAGCTATGCCGAAGCGCATCATCTGACCTATCAGATCGAGGTGGACGGCGGAATCAACGGCGAAACGTCGCAGGAAGCCATTCGTGCCGGCGCAGAACTTCTGGTCATCGGCAGCTATCTCTTCCGGCAGGAGGATAAACGTGCTGCAATGACCGCAATTCGGGAACAAGCAGATACAATTGCGCATGTGTGAACCTGTTCAGTGATTCCTGAGAGCTGATTCAACATCCTTCGGCTCGAAACATTGTTTTCGCCTGCACAAAGGCAAATCAAGGGCAGCACTGCGCAAAGCCGTCAGGCGCATTTTGCGCAGTGCTGCCCAAGGAGGAATTGACGTGAAATCCAAACGACAGCCTAAGGTACACAAGTACTCCAAGCATCGCCGAAAAAATGCCAATCCGGCACAGACTGCCCTGTCGGTTGCGCTGACGTTTTTGATTGCCGGGGCAATTGGTGTTGTGGGATACAGCGTGGCAAAACCGCTTTTGCAATATGACGGGAAAGTGCAACCAGATCTTTCTGTTGCAGAAACAGCACAGCCTGCGACAACCGCAGTTCCTGTGGCAACGCAGACGGAAACAGTACCGGCAACAGAAGCTCCGACGGAGGCTGCTGCCTGCGAATCCGGCGTGCGTCTTTCCGCAGAGGCACTGCAAAGTGCGGATGCGCTGCAGCAGGCGCTTGCGAAAGCGAGGAGCGATTCGCCGAATGGAAAGCTTCTGGTGATCCCGCTGAAAGTGCAGGGCGGTGCTGTGCTCTATCAGACGAACGTGGAAACCGCAAAGCAATGCGGTGCAGCACAGGGCAATCTGACACTGCCGCAAATTACAGCGGCAGCAATGGAACAGGGCTGGACGCCGGTGGCGGAATGCAGCTTGCTCTATGACAACCTGCTGCCGAAATTCCGTGTGGAAGCCGGATACCAGACCGCAGA
>NZ_FR898075.1:9369-14688 GCF_000437175.1 Ruminococcus sp. CAG:330
GCCAGCCAGTGGCTGGACAATTCCGCTGACAACGGCGGGAAACCGTGGGCAAGTCCGCTGAGTACGGTCACTTTGCAGTACCTGACGGAATTGACACAGGAAATCGCTGCATCGGATTTTTCTCAGATCTGGTTTGCTGATGCCGTATTTCCGCCGTTTCGGGATTCTGATCTGGCTTACATTGGAAGCTCTGTGGAGGCGGAAAACCGCCGGACTGGAATGCAACAGTTTCTGCAATCGCTGCTGCCTGCTGCCAAGGGGAAGCCGATTTCCCTGGAAATCAGTGCAGCCAAAGCCAAGGACGGCACTGCGGAGGCGTTTGCGCCGGAGCAGTTCACCGCCATTTCCGGCTATGTCCTCCGTCTGGACAGCGGGGACGATACCGCAGAAGTCATCTCGCAATGGGCAGCTTCTGCGCTGCAAGGGAAAACCCTATGGCTCATGGAAGATGATACAGCAAAAATCAGCGGCGAAAACAACTGGATTCTCTCAGAGAGTCCGCTCGCAAATGAAACATAACACAATAACATCAAAAATAGAGGAGTGATCGGTATGGCCGGTAAATTCACGGTATCTTTAGCCGAAATTATTAAAGAATTCAATTTGGAAACCATCTATATGCCCAAGGATCCGGGCGAAATTCTGATCGATGAAAACGATGTCACCCGTCCGGGCTTGCAGCTCATGGGATTTTACGAGTACTTCAATCCGGAGAGAATGCAGATCATCGGAAAAATGGAGTTCGCCTATCTGTCCACCATCGATGAGGAAACCCGTACCCAGCGTCTGGATATGCTGATGTCCCGTCACATTCCTGCGCTGATTATTGCACGGGAACTGCCGTATTTCTCGGAAATGCTGGATCTTGCCCAAAAGTACGGCATTCCGCTGCTGCGCAGTAAGGAGAGCACCTCCAATTTCATTGCCGGTCTGATTGCTTTCCTGAACCTGAATCTGGCGCCCCGTATCACACGCCACGGCGTGCTCATCGAGATTTACGGCGAAGGCGTTTTCATCACAGGTGAAAGCGGCGTTGGAAAGAGCGAAACTGCCATTGAGCTGGTAAAGCGTGGGCATCGTCTGGTAGCAGACGATGCGGTGGAGATTCGAAAGGTTTCGAACATCAGTCTGGTGGGAAGCTCGCCGGATAACATCCGCCATTTCCTGGAACTGCGTGGTATCGGTATCATCAACGCACGCCGTCTGTTCGGTATCGGCGCTGTCAAAAATACAGAGAAGATCGAGCTTGTCGTGGAGATGGAACAGTGGAACCCGGAAAAAATCTACGACAGAATGGGCGTAGACACGCAGTTTGTCTCCATTCTGGGCGTCAAGATTCCTTCCCTGACCATTCCGGTAAAGCCTGGCAGAAACCTCGCTGTCATTCTGGAGGTCGCCGCAATGAACAACCGTCAGAAAAAAATGGGCTACAATGCTGCCACCGAACTGCTGGATCAGCTTGGTCTGGATATGGAATCGAAGGAAGTTGTCAAGAATTACGACGCATTCTAATGGGATGTATTTCGAAGAATAAATCATTGGTATTGTGACAAAATACAAACATCGAACTCAAAAGGTGCCTGCGTATTTCCACGGACATGTGGCAAGGCAGACACTTTGCATCAAGTTTGGAGAACAAGCATGAACGAATTACATGAATTCACTGCGCTCTGCGAGACTTGCGGCTGCAGTGTTCTGTATGCAGAGCCGCTTCGGAATCACACAACATTTCGAATCGGCGGTGCCTGCACCGCATTTGTAAACGTCAACAGTGCAGAAACGCTGAAAAAGCTGCTTGCCTACTGCCGCCGTACGGGCAGTGCCTACACCATTCTCGGAAACGGAAGCAATGTCCTCGCCGCAGACAGCGGATTTCCGGGAATCGTGCTGCATCTGGGACGTGACTTTTCCAAGATCACACGGGAGGACGACCGCCTGCACTGCGAGGCCGGCGCAACGCTGGCACGCATCGGAAAATTTGCGCTGGAAGAATCTCTGACCGGCATGGAGTGTCTCGCCGGAATCCCCGGAACTGTGGGCGGTGCGCTCTACATGAACGCCGGCGCTTATGGCAGGGAGATGTCTGACATCATCATCTCTGCGGAGTGCATGGACGAAAACGGCACGCTCTCTACGGTGTCCAAAGAGGAAATGCAGCTTGGCTATCGAACCAGCGTCTTTCAGGACCGCCATTGCATCATTACCGGAATGACGCTTCAGCTCTCTCAGGGCAAGTACGGCGAGATCAAGGAAGAGATGGATGACCTGCTGGGGAAACGGCGTGCCAAACAGCCGCTGGAACTGCCTAGCGCCGGAAGCACATTCCGCCGTCCGGCTGGAAATTATGCGTCTTTCCTCATCGACCAATGCGGCCTGAAAGGTGCGAGCGTGGGAGATGCACAGGTCAGCAAGAAACACGCCGGCTTTGTGGTGAATACCGGAAAGGCCACCTGCCACGATGTGCTGGAGCTGTGCGATTATGTCAAGCAGACGGTTCAGGAAAAGACCGGCTACCAGCTGGAACTGGAACCGGTGATTTTGGGAGACCCGTCTGTCTGAAAGGGAAGTGAAACTATGCAGAAAAAGAAACGTATGCATGTGGTGATTGTAACGGGGATGTCCGGTTCCGGAAAGTCTTGTGTCATGGATGTTCTAGAGGATATCGGATACTATTGCATTGATAATTTGCCGCCGCAGCTCATCGGAAAATTCGTGGAGATCTGTCGGGAATCGGAGAACCACCTAAAAAAGCTGGCAATCGCAGCCGATCTGCGCTCCGGCGATATGTTTACAGATGCCTATCATGTGCTGGTGGAGCTGGAACGGCAGGGAGATCTGGATGTCAAGATTCTCTATATTGAGGCAGCTGACGAGGTGCTCATCAAGCGCTATAAGGAAACTCGCCGGAAGCATCCGCTGGACGAAAAGTTCCGCGGCTGCCTGCACGATGCCATTGCCTACGAGCGCCAGCAGCTTCTTCCGGTTAAGGGAATTGCCGACTATTACATTGAAACCTCCTATTTTTCTGCGTCCCAGCTGAAAAAACAGATTCGGGAAATCTTTCTGGAGAACTCCTCCGACTTTCTCTCCATCAAGGTCACTTCCTTTGGGTTTAAGTACGGCGTTTCCACGGAATCCGATCTGGTATTTGATGTTCGCTGCCTGCCCAATCCGTACTATATTGAAGAACTGCGGCACCACACGGGCTGCGAAGCATGCGTGCAGGACTATGTCATGAAATTCGAGCAGTCCCAGATTCTCTTGCAGAAGCTGAAAGACCTGCTGGATTTTCTGATTCCGCTCTATATTCAGGAGGGAAAGAGCCGTCTGGTCATCGCCTTTGGCTGTACCGGCGGAAAGCACCGTTCCATCACCTTCACCGAACTGATTGGAGATTATCTCATTTCCAAGGGAATGCACGTGGTAAAACAGCACCGGGATATCGGGAAAGACCGCCCTTGAGCACTTGTTTCGAAGGGAGGTATCACAACATTGTCATTCTCAAACGAAGTGCGGGAGGAGATTGCAAGGAGCATCACAGACCGTGACCGGAAGTTTGCTTGTCTATACGGCATCCTGCTCTACTGCCGGACGTTCCATGGGCAGCAGATCATTCTGCAAAGTGAAAGTCCTGTCTTTGCGGAGCTTATCCCCACGCTGTTTCATGCGGTTTTTCAGACGGTTTTGAAACCGGATGTCCGTGTGACGACACGGGGAAATGCGCAATCTATGTATAGCTTTACCATTTCCGACCCTGCACAAATCCAGCAGATTTGCAGCACCTACCATATTTCTCCGGAAAATCGGGAGATCAACCTCTCCAACTTGGTAAACAACAGCCTGAGCTCTTTTTTGGCAGGCGTTTTTTTCAGCTGCGGCAGCGTTATCGATCCAAACAAAGGCTACCATTTGGAGTTTAACACGCCGTCCGAGCTGCTTTGCAACGATCTGCAAAAGCTATTGCTCACCATTGGTGTCAGGGGTGGGCAGGTCTTTCGCAAAAACATGTACGTACTCTACCTAAAGGACAGCGAGCACATCGAGGACACGCTGACCTACATGGGCGCACAGCAATGCACCATCGAACTGATGAACATCAAAATTCGAAAGGACATGCGAAACCGTGCCAACCGCATTCGGAATTGCGACGAAGCCAACATTGATAAGGTGGTCAGCGCTGCCATGCGGCAGACGGAGGACATCCTTTGGATCATCCGCTGCAACCGAATGGAAACACTGCCGGAGGAATTGCGGGAGCTGGCACAGCTTCGGCTGGAAAATCCGGAACTCAGCCTGAAAGAACTGGGGGAGATGCTCTCCGTTCCCATCGGGCGTTCCGGCGTCAACCACCGCTTTCAAAAAATCGCAGCAATTGCGAAGGAGTTGAGAAGCCATGAAAAATGATGCTTTCGTCCATTTGCATGTGCACAGCGAATATAGTTTGCTGGACGGCGCCTGCCGTATCACGGAACTGGTACAGCAGGTCAAAGCGTTGGGGCAAACCGCAGTCGCACTGACCGACCACGGCGTGATGTATGGCGCAATTCCGTTTTATGAGGCAGCGACGGCGGCTGGCATTTGCCCCATTCTGGGATGTGAGGTATACGTGGCGCAGCGAACACGGCACGATCGGGAACATTCGCTGGATGCGAAAAGCTACCACTTGATCTTGCTCTGCGAGAACAATACCGGCTATCAGAACCTCGTCCGGCTGGTCTCTCTCGCCAGCATTGAGGGCTTCTACCGCAAGCCGCGGGTGGACTGGGAACTGCTGAGCCAGTACCACGAGGGGCTGATCTGTCTGTCCGCCTGCCTTGCCGGAGAAATTCCACGACTGCTCTCTGCCGGCCGTTATGACGAGGCAAAAGCAACGGCACTGCGTTATCAGGCGCTGTTTGGCGCAGGAAACTTCTTTCTGGAACTTCAGGATCACGGGCTGCCGGAGGAACGCCAGAATTTGCCGCAGCTGATCCGCATTTCCAGGGAAACCGGAATCCCGCTTGCAGCAACCAACGATGCTCATTATCTGCGGAAAAAGGATGCGCAGATGCAGCAGGTGCTGCTCTGCATCCAAACCGGAAAAACCATTCATGACCCAAATCGAATGGAATTTGCCAACGATGAATTTTATCTGAAATCCACTGCGGAAATGCAGGCGCTGTTTGCCTCTGTTCCGGAAGCAATCACCAATACCTCTCAAATCGCTGCAAGGTGCCACGTTGCATTTCAGCTGGACGGTACTTTGCACCTGCCAAAGTTCCGCATGGACGGCGTGGAGGATTGCCAGAAGCTTTTCCTGCAATTGTGCCGCAGCGGTTT
>NZ_FR898075.1:14720-16336 GCF_000437175.1 Ruminococcus sp. CAG:330
AAGAAGCCGTGGCACGCATGAAAAAGGAAATCGCAGTGATTCAGGAGATGGGCTACGTGGATTATTTCCTGATCGTCTGGGATTATATCACATACGCACGGAAGCAGGGCATCCCCGTGGGGCCGGGAAGAGGTTCCGGTGCGGGGAGCATCTGTGCCTATTGTATGGGCATTACGCAAATCGACCCGCTTCCGTATCACTTACTTTTTGAACGCTTTCTCAATCCGGAGCGTGGAAGCATGCCGGATTTTGACATTGGTGCGAGACGTTTTCTGTTGAAAAGGCAGGACACGTTTTCAGAATACATAGCAGTCTGAAAACGGAGAACTGCTGTCCCGATGGTCAGAATGATGGAGTAACGTCCGGAAATGGCCACCTGAAACTGCGGCATGCTGCCGGTTGGCGGTGTGAAGCCCGCTGGAGTCGGAGGAAGTTCGCCCAAGTCGGCGGATGATACTTCGGAGGTCTTTGCGCCTTTCGAGGTGCTGAAATCACATAGGATCAGAATGTGCATTAAGCACTGACGAACCTGCGAATGAAATGCCATGCATTTTGGGGCGGAGTAAACACGATGTTATGAAATGCCCTGCGCCGTTACAGGCGGCGGAGGAACTGCATGGTAATAGCGGGGGTCTACGTGTGAATAAGAGAAGATAGGGACAGCGGAACGTCGGAAGCGGCAGAGCGGATATCTGTTTGGGGGACGAAGAAAATAAGCCTCCTTCATCTGCCGTGAAAGCGGTGGCACGAGCGTGGAAACTCCTGTAATGGGAGCGGAGCAACAGCCACCAGTCGGGATGGTGCATTCCGATGGAACGCCGTGTGCGGTGAAAGCCGCACGCACGGTGTGGCGTGGGGGAAAAGACGGAGAGGCAGGGAAATTCCTGCTCCAAACTCTTACCTATCACGATATTTTGGCGTAGAAGGCCGCCAAAAAGTAAAGGAATATGTGGTTTCCAAATACGGTGCCGATCGTGTCTCTGAGATCATCACGTTCGACTTTCTCAAAGCACGTGCTGCGGTAAAGGACACCGGACGTGCGCTGGGCGTTCCCTATGCCCTGTGCGATCAGATTACCAAGCACATTGACCCACGAAACACCATTGCCGAGGCAATGGCGGAAAAAGAAGATGGTGCAGAGCTGCGCAAACTCTATGAAACGGATTCGTCTGCGCATCAGCTGCTGGACATGGCAATGCAGCTGGAGGGTATGCCGCGGCACGCTTCCACCCACGCTGCTGGTGTGCTGATCTCTGCGTTTCCCATCGTGGAGCTGGTACCGCTGCAAAAAAATGACAACATCGTCATCACGCAGTATCCCATGAAAGTCCTGGAAAAACTGGGACTGCTCAAGTTCGATTTTCTGGGTCTGCGAAATCTCTCCATCATCCACGACTGTGTGCTTTCCATCCAAAAGCAGCAGCCGGCATTTTCACTGGACAAGATTTCCCTGCACGACAGCGCTGTCTATGCTATGATGTCAAAAGGGGACACGACTGGGGTATTCCAGTTCGAAAGCGCAGGAATGCGCAGCATCCTCAAACGGCTCCGTCCGCAAAATTTGGTGGACTTGACCATTGCACTGTCGCTCTATCGCCCCGGACCACGCTCTTCCA
>NZ_FR898075.1:16355-19436 GCF_000437175.1 Ruminococcus sp. CAG:330
CTTCCATTGACCGGTATTTGGCGAACCGTCAGGAACCGGAAAAAATCACCTATGCGCACCCGCTGCTGGAACCGATTTTGCGGCCGACTTACGGCTGTATGATCTATCAGGAACAGGTCATGGAAATCTGCCGAGTTCTGTCAGGGTACTCCTATGGCAGAGCAGACACTGTGCGCCACGCCATGTCCAAAAAGATGAAAGAGGAGATGGAGCGGGAACGTCAGGTATTCATCTATGGCTGCGACGGCAAGGACGGCACATCTCCCTGCTGCGGTGCTGTGGCAAACGGCGTTCCGGCTGAAACTGCCAACGCCATTTTCGATGAGATCTCCGCTTTTGCATCCTATGCATTTAACAAATCGCACGCCGTCGCCTATGCAACACTGGCGTACCAAACGGCATATCTGAAATGCCATTACTTTGCGGAATACATGGCTGCACTGCTCACCAGTGTCATGGGAGAGACGGAAAAAGTGATGGAATATCTGTCCGCCTGCCAGAGTGCCGGCGTGGAGGTACTTCCGCCGCACGTCAACCGAAGCGGTGTGGATTTCCTGCCGCAGAATCATCAGATTCAATTCGGTATGCTGGCTGTCCGCAATCTGGGACGTGGTTTTCTGGAAGCCATGGTACAGGAACGCTCCAAATCAGGCGCATTCACAGGGCTGCAGGACTTTTGCCGCCGCATGCTTCCGCTCGGTCTGAACAGACAGGCGCTGGACAGCCTGATCTGCTGCGGTGCGCTGGATGAGCTTGGTCTGAATCGGCAGCAAATGCGGCAGAGTGCAGAACAGGTGATGGCATTCTGCCGGGACGCACAAAATCGAGTGATGACCGGACAGATGAATCTGTTTGGCGGCGCAGATGATAGCACTGCTGCGGATTTGATACAAATTCCGTATGTGGCAGAATATTCTGCTGAGGAACTGATGCAGCTGGAACACGACAGCATGGGCTTTTATTTTTCCAGTCATCCGCTTCAGCAATTGGACTGGCTGGGACGGCTGCTCCATGTCCAGCAGGCTGCTGCACTACCGGAACTGCCGGACAATGCGTCCGTATTCCTGCTGGTAACGCTGCAAAACGTCCGAAAGCACACCACCCGACAGGGCGGAAGCATGTGCTTTCTCACCTGCGAAGATCGCACTGGCACAGCAGATTGCGTGGTTTTTTCGAATCTGTATCCGGATGTGCGTTCCAAACTGAAAAGACAGGTGACCCTTTGGATACGAGGCAAAATCACCCAAAAAGAAGAGCGGGTTAGCGTTCGCTGCGAGAGCATTCTGACAACTGAGGAGATTCGGCAGCTGTTTCCGCAGAGCCGGCTGTGCTTCAAGCTGCCGTCAACAGCACGGGATGCTTTCCAAAAAATTGCTGCACTCTCTGCGAAATTTCCAGGGAAAGTTCCGGTTTGCTTTTACCTGACGGATCAGAAACGCACAGTTTCCCCAAAAGTTCCATGCATGCTTGCCCTGACGGAAACAGTCGGTGCAGCTCTTTGCCGCATTGTTCCAGCCGAGCGAATCGGTCTGCTGCTGCCACCTGCTGGAAAAAACAGGTGATGGAAACACAGATGTTCTCCCTTGACAAACGCCGTTTTTCGGGGATTTCCGGCTATATTTTCTCAAAAACATGTTAACTTTTTAGGAAATCACTTGACAATACAAGATTTTTCAGTATAATAGAATATAGGTGAAGTGGAAATCAGATGATGTTGCAGAGCGTTCCTGAATCGGGGCTTTGTTTCTGTTTTTCATTTCAATTTTTTTGCCATGCGGCGGAGGAGTTTGTATACGGTATGATTAAGACGATTGGTGTATTAACAAGCGGCGGCGATGCCCCTGGAATGAACGCAGCAGTACGTGCTGTTGTTCGCGCTGCATTGAAAAAGGGCATGAATGTGTACGGCGTAAAGCGCGGTTACTGCGGTTTGATTGAAGATGATATTGAGCCGCTGAACGAGCTGAGCGTAGCCGGCATCATTCAGAGAGGCGGTACCATGCTCTATACCGCACGAAGCGCAGAATTCCGCACAGAAGACGGCGTGCTCTTGGCAAAGGAAAACTGCGAGAAGCACGGTCTGGAGGGTCTGGTTGTCATCGGCGGTGACGGCTCGTTCCGTGGCGCAGCAGATTTGTCCGCACACGGAATTGCCTGTGTTGGTCTGCCGGGCACCATCGACAACGATATTGCCTGCACAGAGTATACCATTGGTTATGATACCGCAATGAACACAGCAATGGAACTGATGGACAAGCTTTCTGATACCAGCCAGTCTCACTATCGTTGCAGTGTTGTTGAGGTTATGGGTCGTGGCGCTGGCTACATCGCTGTGAACACCGGTGTTGCTTCCGGCGCACTGGAGATCATCACAAAGGAAATGCCTTACGATCTGGATAAGATTGCAAAGAAGATGCTGGAATTCAAGGCAAGAGGCAAGCAGAACTTCATCATCGTTGTGGCAGAAAACATCGGCCATGCAGATGAGATCGCAAAGCTGCTGCAGGAAAAGACCGGTATCGAATCTCGTTCCACCATTCTGGGTCACGTACAGCGTGGCGGTTCTCCGACCGTTCGTGACCGTGTTGTTGCAACAGAAATGGGCTACTATGCTGTAGAGCTGCTGGAACAGGGCATCGGCAACCGTGTCGTTGGTATGCAGGGCGGCAAGATTGTTGACTTCGACATTCAGGAAGCACTGGCAATGTCCAAGCCGTACGATGAAAAGCTGCACCACATTGCAGAAGACGTTGCATTCTAAGAAATAGATGTGGTTTCGACCATTTTTCATACAGGGGAGTGTGTGGATACCAAGGGGTATCTGTGCGCTCCTTTTGTTATTACAAGAAAGGACTGTGGATTCACATGAACACAATTGGTTTTCTCGGAACCGGCAATATGGGGACTGCCATTTTGAAAGGCATCGCCGGAAGCAGCATGAAATCGGAGACAAAGCTTTACGCCTACAATCCGACCGCTGCCAAGGTGGATGCGCTGGCGTCCTATGGCGTACAGAAATGCAGCAGTGAGGCGGAAGTTGCGGCAGCCTCGCAGTATCTTTTTCTGGCAATCAAGCCGCAG
>NZ_FR898075.1:19488-29886 GCF_000437175.1 Ruminococcus sp. CAG:330
CATTGCTGATGCCATCACGGAGGATACTGTGCTGGTTTCCATTGCTGCCGGCATTGGCGTGGAGTACATCCGAAAGCTGACCAAACCCAACGCAAAAGTTGTTCTTGCCATGCCGAACACGCCGCTGCTTCTCGGCTGCGGTGCAACGGCACTTGCCACAGAAGCACCGGTATCGGATGCAGAATTTGCTGTTGTACGCCGTATTTTCGATGCCTGCGGCATGACTGCTGTGATTGAACCGGCACAGATGAAGGAAATCATCGCAATTAACGGCAGCAGTCCGGCGTTCATCTATCTGTTTGCCAAGGGATTTCTGGACTATGCGGAACAGGTTGGACTCTCTGGCGATGTGGCAAAGGAACTGTTTGCGCAGTCGCTGATCGGCTCTGCAAAAATGATCACCGATTCCGGCTACTCCATTGCAGAACTGATTCGGCAGGTATCCTCGCCCGGCGGAACGACTCTTGCCGGTCTGGATCGATTCTATGCGGGGAATCTGACGGATGTAGTGCAGGATGCCTGTGACCACTGCACCAGGCGTGCATACGAACTTGCAAAATAAGTGGTTCTAAACCGCTCCTCGCTTCATATGCTTGTATTACCTAGATCAAGTATTTCAAAGCGAAGGAGTGGTCTTATTCATGATCCGAAAACGGACAACATTGACATCCTCTGAAAAGTGCCAGCGCCTCTTCTGGATATTGGCAGGAATTGTGCTGCTTCACGCCGGCGAAGGTGTGCTGCTATATCTCTTGCAGGATACCGTGCCAAAAGCCTCCGGTGTATTCCGTCTGTTTGACACTGTAAACCTCCAGTGGGGAAGCTGGGGCTGGCTGCTTCTGTTTGCAGTCCTGTTCTTCGCAGGCTTTTCCGCAATCGGACAGCCACTCACCATTCTCATTCTGATGTGTTACGGAGTCGGCATGGGTATAACTATTTTAGGGCAGCTCCGCACTTCCGGAAGCTTTCTGCTCCACAGTGTCGGACTGCTGATCTGTTTTGTGCCACTCTCCGTGATTTTTGTGGTAGCTGCCAGAGAATCTTTGCGGTTTTCTGCGAAATCCGCCTGCTATCTCTTTCGTGACGAGCCAGCGGACAACATGTACCATCACCTTCGGATGTACTGTCTTCGATTTCTTGTCCTGCTGATTTTTCTCATAGCACTGCTGGTCTGCTGCCGCTTTTTGTGTATTTCTCAAATTTAAGCACCGTTTCGTGGACTAAAACGGACGATCAAAAGAAAGGACTTGATGAAAAAGAAATGGGTCTCTTCAAAAACAATTACGAACGTGCCGGCGTGGGAATCGCCAAAAATGCACCGAAGAAAAAAGGCTTTTTTCGGTACATGGAGATTTTCGGCCGAAAATTCTGGAAGCTGATCGAACTAAATCTACTGTATTTTGTGTTCTTTCTCCCGCTTCTGGCGGCAATTACGTTCTTTTTCCTCTGGTGGAACAGTACATTTTCCTTTGGTTTGATTCTGGCAGGAATCTTTGCGATTGGATTCGCTGTACTCTTCGGTCCGGCAACCGCAGCGATGACCAAGATCCTGAAAAATTTCGTGATAGAAAAGCCGACATTTCTGGTGCACGAATTTTTCCGGACTTTTCGCTCTGAATTTAAATATTCCTGCGCAGTGGGAATGCTGGACTGCCTGATGGCATGCTGTCTTGCTGCAGCGTTCTATGTCTACCCGCAGCTCATCAGCCAGACTGGAAACAAGCTGCTCTACGTTTTCTTTGCAATCACCATCAGTATCGGCATCATCGTTCTGCTGATGAACTTCTATATTTTCCCCATGCTGATCTCCACCAATCTGTCTTTCAAAAATTTGCTGAAAAACTCTCTGGCGTTGACTGTGGTCGCACTGAAAACCAACATCGTTACCACATTGATTGTCGGCGGTGTTACAGCACTCTTCACAGCGGCGATTGTCTTTATCGACCTCCGCTACTCCATGATTCTGCTGTTCCTGCTGCCGTTTCTGCCGGCTGCCTGGCTGGGGCTGGTCATTGTGTTTCAGTGCTATCCCATCATTCAAAAATATATCATCAATCCATACTATGAGCAGCGTGGCGAGGTAAATCCGGAGTTGCTTCAGGAAACACCGGAGGATGAGGTGCTATTCGAGGATATGGGCGGAAAAGAAAAGCCCATCGAGCCTGCCAAGGGCGGTGCAAAGAAAAGCACCGGTTCCAGGGCAAGTTCCCGCTCTCACAAGGGAAAAATCATTTCCTGAGCGCCATATAACGCCCTTTTCAGGCGGACAGCGCAATGCTGCCCGCTTTTGTTGCTTTAGAAACTATACTGAAATAAATTCACAAAAAAGATATTTACAATGCGCAGAAAATATGGTATAATAATTTTTGTCATGTACTTGGATTTTGGAATAAGCCCGATACGGGAAGTCACCTTACCTTTTTCTATGTGCTTGACGAAATATTAAATGAGGTGAAAGAACATGCTGTTGAAAGAAGAAAAAACTGCAATCATCGAAAACAACCGTACCCATGAGACCGATACTGGTTCTCCGGAAGTACAGATCGCAATTCTCACTCAGAGAATCAACGACCTGACTGCACATCTGAAGACACACAAGAACGACCATCACTCCAGAAGAGGTCTGCTGAAGATGGTAGGTCACAGAAGAAACCTGCTGAACTACCTGAAGAAGAAGGATGTTGCACGGTATCGTGCTACCATTGAGAAGCTGGGTATTCGTAAGTAAGAATCTGACAAAAGAAGGAAAGGCAGTACAGAGGTCTCCTCTGTCTGCCTTTCTGTGTATGGAATCGATTTCCTGTGATTTGACAGAATTGAAAGGACAGAGCAGCAAACAGAAATCGAGAAAGGAATCTGAAAAATCATGTTTGAACAATATCAAAAATTTGAAACGACATTTGCCGGAAGACCGCTTGTCGTGGAGACCGGCAAAACTTGTGCACTTTCAAACGGTTCTTGCTGGGTTCGATATGGGGATACTGTCGTGATGGCAAACGTCACAGCCAGCGCAAAACCACGGGAGGGCATTGATTTCTTCCCGCTGTCTGTTGACTATGAGGAGCGGATGTACTCAGTAGGGCGAATCCCCGGTTCCTTTACCAAGCGGGAGGGGAAGCCCTCGGAAAAGGCAATTCTGACCTCTCGTATGGTTGATCGTCCGATTCGTCCGCTGTTTCCAAAATCCATGCGCAACGATGTTTCCGTAGTTATGACCGTTCTGGCAGTTGATCCGGATTGTGCACCGGACATCACCGGAATGCTGGCAACCTCCATTGCCATTTCCATTTCGGATATTCCGTGGAACGGCCCGATTGCCGGCATTAGCGTTGGTCTGGTTGACGGCGAGATCGTACTGAACCCCACGCTGGAGCAGCGTCAGCACAACGACCTCCAGCTGACCGTTGCCGGCACCAAGGACAAGATTGTCATGATTGAAGCCGGCGCCAATGAAGTGCCGGAGGACACCATGCTCCAGGCAATCCTCACCGGACACGAAGAGATCAAGAAAATGGTCGCATTTATTTCCGAGATTCAGGCGAAGATCGGAAAAGAAAAGTTCCAGTTCGATGCCCACGAAGTAGATGCGGAACTGTTTCGGAACATTGACAATTTGGTACACGATCAGGTGGCGCACGCACTGGACACTAACGATAAGAACGAGAGGGACGCACGCCTGCGCCCGATTATCGATCAGGCACACGAAACCTTTGATCCGGTTTGCGGCGAAGACACCGGCTGCATTGACGAGTGCCTGTATCTGATTCAGAAGAAAATCGTCCGTGCCTGGCTCTATGAGGGCAAGCGTGTTGACGGCAGAGGCATCGATGAGATTCGTCCGCTGGACGCAGAGGTCGCACTTCTGCCGCGTGTTCACGGCTCCGGACTGTTTACCCGTGGACAGACACAGGTTCTGACCGTTGCAACGCTGGCACCGGTAAGCGAGAGCCAGAAGCTGGACGGTTTGGACGAAGAGACCACCAAGCGCTACATGCACCAGTATAATTTCCCGTCCTACTCCGTTGGTGAGACCAAGCCCAGCCGCGGCCCGGGACGTCGTGAGATCGGCCACGGCGCACTGGCAGAGCGTGCACTGGTTCCGGTACTGCCCTCGGTAGAGGATTTCCCGTATGCAATGCGTCTGGTGTCGGAGGTGCTGTCCTCCAACGGTTCCACCTCGCAGGCATCGATCTGCGGTTCTACACTGGCACTGATGGATGCCGGCGTGCCTATCAAGGCACCAGTTGCCGGTATTTCCTGCGGTCTAATCACGCTCCCCAACAGTCAGGAATTCAAGACCATGGTGGACATTCAAGGCCTGGAAGACTTCTTCGGCGATATGGACTTCAAGGTCGGCGGCACCAAGAAGGGCATCACGGCAATTCAGGTGGACATCAAGGTTGACGGTCTGACACCGGAGATCATCCGTGAAGCGTTTGAAAAGACCCGTAAGGCTCGCCTGTACATTCTGGACGAAGTGATGGCAAAGGCAATTGCACAGCCTCGTGACCATGTGGCAGAGTATGCGCCGAAGATGGTACAGATCAAGATTCCGGTAGACAAGATTCGCGAGGTCATCGGACAGGGCGGAAAGGTGATCCAGAAGATTTCTGCAGACTGCGATGTTAAAATCGATGTCAATGAAGACGGTCACGTATTCATCAGCGGCATCTCGCAGGAGGGCTGCGATAAGGCATACCAGATCATCGAAACCATTGCCATCGATCCGGAAGTCGGCTCGATTTACAAGGGAAAAGTCGTTTCCATCAAGCCGTTTGGCGCATTCGTTGAGATTGCTCCCGGACGGGACGGATTGGTTCACATCTCCAAGCTGGACAAGGAGCGGGTAGAATCTGTAGAGGACGTGGTTTCTGTCGGTGATGCCATCATCGTCAAGGTCATGGAGATCAAGGATGGAAAGATCAGCCTCTCCCGCAAGGATGCTCTGGAGGAGCTGGAAGCTCGCCGGAAGCAGAAGGCAGAAGCACAGGAGTAAAATTGCACTCCATTTTCCAAAAACAGAAAGCACTGTGTTCGTTTACAAAAACGGCACAGTGCTTTTTGTTTTTTGGAATATGTGCGATTGATTTACTGCAGGTTTACCGTCTGCTTCAGAAGTGTGTCCTCATTGATGAAGTCCAGGCTGGTGACTTCGATGTCAACCGGCGAGGTGGTGTCCTGAAGATGATAGCCGATTTTCAGAGCGTAGGTGGTGCCCGGCTGGATTTCGTTCATCTGCTGCTGGGAATCGATGTCGTCGCAGCCAATGACCGTGTCGTCGCATTCAATTCCGTTTTGAAATGCCTTGTCCTGGCAGGCGAAAATGAAAGACTGCGCCTCATCGGAATTGTTGGTGAAGTTATACTCCACAACCAAGACCGGCTTGCCCTCATAGTCCTGACTGACACTGGTTCCGAGCAGTTCTACCTGAAATTCGGTTTCTTCCGCAGCAGCCTCCGTGATGTCCTCTGCTTCCGTTTCTTCTGCTGCGCTGCTCTCTGCTGCACTGCTCTCAGCTGCCGAGGTTTCCTCTGCCTGTGAAGAGCTGCTGTCTGTGGTCTCTGCGCATCCTGCCATTGCAGCCATCATAGAAACTGCCAGCAGTCCTGCAATCCATTTTTGTTTCATAAGATCCTCCTTTACAATATCTGTCACGTTTTTCTTTTTTGTGACAAGTTCATTATAGCACGTTTTGTTCTAAAAGTCAATAGAATGATTCATGCTAGCATAAAATAAAACCAAACATAGGAAAGGTGGTATTTTATGCAATATGTACGAATTCGAAATTTACGGGAGGATATGGATCTCACGCAGACGGACATGGCAAAAAAGCTGTTCATCAGTCAGCGCACCTACAGCTACTATGAATCCGGCGGACACGACATGCCCACGGAAATTCTGATCCGCATCGCGGATATCTATCAGGTGTCCATCGATTACCTGCTGGAACGAACCAACAAGAGAGAACTAAACCACTAAAATTCGCATCCTCCAACGCAAAAATCCGCCGCACAGGAATTTCTCCCATGCGGCGGATTTGTTTTTATGATTGTGAAAAGAGTGCGCGAAGCGGCTTCATCAGACGTAGTACGGATTCTTCTTGAACAGCAGCGAGATGAAATCCACCAGAACACCGATTCCGAACAAACCTGCAGTGAAGAGGTAAATGATGCCCATGACGATCTTGCCCTCATAGAACTTGTGTGCGCCAATTCCGCCAAGGAAGAGACAGAGCAGCAGTGCCACCCACTTGTTCTTCTCCCGTCCTCTCGGAACGGCAACGTAATTGTTGTTCGTGTTGGTATTGGTGTTTGTGTTGTCGTTGTTGATGATGATCTGCGGCTGCGCCTGAACCGGTGCTGCCTGACGCAGCTCCTCAACCTGTCTGCCACACTGTGTGCAAATAACAGCATCTTCCGGAATCTTCTGTCCGCAGTGCTTGCAGAACTTGGTTCTTTCCATCGTCGGAACCGCTCCGGCATTTGCCTGCGGCTGTGCACCAGGATTTACTTCGTTCATGAATAACATCCTCCTTATTCCATACCTATATCCTTTTTTCAAAGGCTTGCTTTTAGTATAACATGTTTTTCCTGAAAAGTCAATACAAGCATTCATAATATGATAAAATAAAGCCAAACATTCCAAAGCGCATCATTTTGCATGCGATTTTGCGTTTCGCATCGTTTTCTTTCGCTTTTCCATGAAATAAGCGCTGATAAAGTAACACACTACACATCCGATGCCGATTTTGCTACACAAAATTCCCTCGGAAAGCCCCGGCGCACGATAGGAAACGGAAATCTGATGCGTTCCCCCGGCAATGGGGAAGCCGATAAAATCAGAATCTGTTCGGAAATATTCCGTCTGTTTTCCGTCCACAAGAATGTGAAAACCGTTGTCATAGGGGAGGGAGAGAACAAACCAGCCGTCCTGCTGCACGCTGATATCTCCGGACATGGAGTCCCCGCCCATCTGATTGTGGTCGAGCTGCCATGCATCCACAGATTTTCCGGCCTTCTCCAGCACACTGTAGCTCAGCGTGTACATCTTGCAATCTGAGATCACATAGTTTCCGGCAGAAAACCGAATGGTGAGCGTCTGAATCGGTTCATCGGCGGACAGCGTATATTGAAAGAAATTGTTGTCGTTCTGGTACTTCCACTTGGGGTCGGTCAGCTTGTTGCGCACGCCATTGACAGTAATGCTGATATCGCCGGTGTTCTCTTTTTTTCCAAAGTCGTTATCTGCATGCATCTGAAGCAATAGCATGGCATCGATCGGCTCGTCCAGCGTCACAGTTACCACAAAATCCTTGTCGCTGTGAACATAGTATCCCTCACCAACATCCGTAATACGGCTGGAGTCGTAGGCGGAAACATGATAGGCTGGCGTAATTTCCCTTGTGCTTTCCGGAATCTGTATCTGTGTTTCCACGCTCTCCGGCAAATCCGATTCGGAGACCACAGCGTTTTCCAAAAGTCCCTCTAACTGCGTGGGATACCCCATGCTTCGCACCTGCTCCTCCGTCATCACATGAGAAGTCGCAAATCCAATAGGGAAGGAGAGCATGTTCTGATAACAGAGATAGTCCCCACGCTTTTCAATCAGCTGATAGCCATATCTGGAAATGGGTTTTTTGGTAATAAGATATTTTTCCCCCATGAGCACACCGAAAATCGGATTTTTGGATTGTACCATCATGGTTTTGTTTCGAATACTGTTCTCATTGTACGCTGTCTTGAAATAGAAATCGGACAGTGCTGCATTATGAACGGAAGAGTAGACCGAACTCCGATAGCAGTTTGGTCCCCAGACACAATTCACAGTGTCGCCGGCGTGGTACTCCTCAGAGATGCGATAAAACGAGCTGTCCTCCTCAGAAATCGAGTCCACGATTCCCTGAATTTCCGGCGAGTACATGACTTCTAAACTGGACTTTTTCATGTAGCCATCGCCGAGATTGACGGAAAAACAAATCAGCATGCTAAACGCTGCAACCTGTCCCCATACAACCCACCGCTTGTTCCAGCGGTAGAACACTGCAACAGCAATCAAAAGCAGCGGTGCGTCAATGACGGCTGCAATTTGTTCTATGCCTGTCCCATCATAGAAGATCAGACCAAGTGCAACTACCGCTGCGTAGAGAAGCATGGCAGAGCGCAGCGGAATCTGCCGTGCAAACAGCGACTCCAGGAAGCCGCCGCAGAGCAGCAGCAAAAGCGGTAGAAAAGGAATGTACGCTTTCGGATCCAAATACATGGTGCCGTTCATGAGATAGAGAGACAACGGCAGAAACAGCAGCAGCACAAACAGAAACGCCAGCGCCCGATAGGGCCGCCGTTCCGTGCGGAGCATAGCGACTGTGGCAAAGATGCCGATAGCGGTTGTCCCAATGGAAAATGGGCTGTAGGTCAGATAGCGCAAATGCACTGCGGGAAAAAACAGTTTCCAGAGGGAAATGCTCTCACTGGAAATATCTCTGCCGGAGAGCAGGGTAAAAACTACAGGCATAAGGAAAAACATGACCAGCATGGCAGCCAGCATCAAGTGCAGCGCCACAATGCTGCACGCCCGAAACACCTGCTGTCTTACATGCAGATGATGCCAATGCAGCGCCAGAACGATGCCATAGCAGAACAGCACCAGAAATGCGCCGACGCTAAAGAAAAAACTGGACAGCAAAATGCACGCAGCTGCGAGAATGAGAGAGAGGCTTCTGCCTTTGAACAATGCCCGATGAATTGCCAGCAGTCCCCAAAAAAGAAATGGGAAATAGTTGACGAACATTACATGGTGATGCCCGTGAAAAATAACAGGCGCTGCTGTCAAAAACAGAAATGACAGGAAAAAGGACATCTTTGCCGGATGCCATTTTCTCATCCAGACATAACAGAGCATGGTGCTGAGCCATGTGTTCAAAATGCTGACCGCTTGCAGATAGACCGCCATCGTTACATGGGGAAAGCAGTAGGAGAGCAGTTGAATCGGATTGTACAGCCCATAATATGCGAAGTTGTAGATGTTCTGTCCGCCGCCCAGATGCAATGCGAAATTCGGGAAAAGTTCTCCGGTGGCGTAGAAACGGGTTCGGAAATATTCCGGAATGGCGAAGTGCTGGTTGCTCCAGTCTGTCTGAGAGCCGTAGACCGAATCCGGATACACCAGATGCACCACCAAAATCACAACCGCTAGAAACAGCGTTAAAATTCCGCAGTGCACCCAGCTCTCCCGCAGCCGACCGGAAAACAAGCGACGTATCATGACCAATCTCCACCTCTAGTTTCCGTCCACATCTCATAGGGATTCATATGGGACAGCGATTTTACCACTCGTTCCTGTGAAGCATACAGCGTGAGCAGCGATTCCTTTTCCTGAAGCGCCTCCTTAGAAACCGGTGTCAAGGTTGACTCCACACTTGGGAGAACCGCAGCACGGTAGTACTTACCGAAGTTATAGAGGGGCATATCCAACTTGGAAGTATCGTAGATTTCCGTGACAAACTGATGGGCCATCTTGTGATGGATATGTCCGTATTCTCCGGCAGCGTTGTGGGTGACGATGCGCTCCCACGGACGATATGTCATTACCAGTTCCAGATCCTGTTTCATTTGTGCCTGAACATGATTCCAATTGTCCCGCTTTCCTCCGACCTTGTCCGGATAGGAGAGAATCAGCCCCACATTACCGGACTGCGCCATCACTGCCTGAAATTCAGCAGCACGGGTTTGGTTGTTTCCGTTGGTCAGGCAAACTACAAGATATCCGCCCTCCGACAGGTGCGCCCCGCCCCAGATTGTTTCATCGTCCGGATGCGCCACGATCATCAGCCGTTTGGCATGGGAAAGATCTAAGTCAGTTAGTTCCGCCTCTGTCAGTGCCGGAACATCGTATGCCTTTCGTGCATCGACAGCGCTCCAAATGCCGAAGGCGCTGCCGCACATCAACAAAATAATAAGAATGACTGCAATTCCAGTCCGCATTCGATTCCATATTCTTGTCATATCCATTCGTTCCTTTCTCTTCCGTTTTAACTGTTGTATCATCCATACAACAGTCTAGAACCAGTATACCATACTCTCTGAAAAAAGTCAAGAAAAAGTCGAAAAAAACCGCCCGAAGCACCAGCCAAAGGCCGGAACTCCGAGCGGTTATAAGAAAATGGAGGTATTACCAGATTATTTTTTTGCCAGATAGATTAAACGTTAAAGATGATATCGCTGTATGCGGGAACCGGCCACTTTTCAGACGGTGCGATAACTTCCAGACTATCCACAGCCTCACGAAGTGCATCCATTACCGGAATTACCTCAGAGCGATAGGCCTTTGCCATCTCCAGAACGCAGGACTCCTTGGCAGCAGCTGCTGCGACAGCCTCTTCCAGCTTTCCGGTTGCCTCGT
>NZ_FR898075.1:29895-53320 GCF_000437175.1 Ruminococcus sp. CAG:330
GTTGCCTCGTAAGCAGCCTTGGTCAGGGCGCTGACCTTTTCTGCCAGTTCCTTTTCAACGCACGGGCAGATGTCCAGAGATTTCTTTACTGCAACGGAATCGCACAGTTCCTTGGTGTATGCGATGCAGGTCGGAATATACTTCTTCTTTGCCATGTCGATCATGGTTAGTGCTTCGATGTTGATGGTCTTTGCATAGTTTTCCAGCAGCACTTCCATACGAGCGTTGATTTCCTTTTCGGACAGCACACCAAATTTTTCCAGCAATGCAACATTCTTCGGATCAGCATAGTGCGGTACGCAGTCTACGGTAGACTTAAAGTTCGGCAGACCACGTCTTGCAGCCTCTTCGACCCACTCCTGCGAATAGCCGTTGCCGTTGAAGATAACACGCTTGTGCTCCTTGATGATCTTTACCAGCAGAGTCTTCAGCTCATCATCAAACTTCTCAGCCGAAACGCCTTCCATCTGGTCAGCGATCTCAGACAGCTCGCCGGCTACGATCGCATTCAGCAGGGAGTTCGGGCAGCCGATGTTGTCGGAAGAACCCACCATACGGAACTCGAAACGGTTGCCGGTGAAAGCAAACGGGGAAGTACGGTTCCGGTCGGTGGAATCCTTCGGAAAGTCCGGCAGAGAGTCTACGCCGATCTCAAATACCTTGGATTCGCTCTTGTAGGAAGTGCCTGCTTCCAGTGCATCCAGAACACCCTGCAGCTCTTCGCCCATAAAGATGGAGATGATTGCAGGCGGTGCCTCATTTGCGCCCAGACGGTGATCGTTGCCGGCAGAAGATGCGCTGATGCGGAGCAGGTCTGCATACTCATCAATGCCCTTGATGATTGCACACAGGAATGTCAGGAACTGCATGTTCTCCATGGGTGTGCTTCCGGGATCCAGCAGGTTCTGCCCATCGTTGGTTGCCATGGACCAGTTGTTGTGCTTACCGGAACCATTGACACCGTCAAACGGCTTTTCGTGCAGCAGGCAAACCAAACCGTGCTTCAGAGCAACCTTTTCCATTACTTCCATTGCCAGTTCATTCTGGTCAGTGGAGATATTGGTAGTAGAGAATACCGGAGCCATTTCGTGCTGTGCCGGTGCAACTTCATTGTGCTTGGTCGTTGCGAATACGCCGACTCTCCACAGTGCCTCATCCAGATCTGCCATATATGCAGCAACGCGAGGCTTTAGGTTTGCGAAATACTGGTCATCCAGTTCCTGACCCTTCGGCGGCATTGCGCCGAACAGGGTACGGCCGGTCATAATCAGGTCTTCACGTTTGTCATACATCTTCTTATCGATGAGGAAGTACTCCTGTTCCGGACCAACGGTAGAAGTCACCTTGGTTGCAGTGGTGTTGCCGAACAGGCGCAGGATACGAACCGCCTGCTGGCTCAGCGCATCCATAGAGCGGAGCAGCGGAGTCTTTTTATCCAGCGCTTCGCCGGTGTAGGAAACAAATACAGTCGGGATATACAGCGAGCCTTCCTTGACGAAACAGTAAGAAGTCGGATCCCATGCGGTGTAGCCTCTTGCTGAGCAAGTCTCACGCAGACCGCCGGACGGGAAAGAGGAGGCATCCGGTTCGCCCTTTACCAGCTCCTTGCCGGAAAAGTTCATAATTACCATGCCATTGTCCGTCGGACTAATGAAAGAGTCATGTTTTTCAGCAGTGGAACCGGTCATTGGCTGGAACCAGTGCGTATAGTGTGTTGCGCCGTGTTCAATTGCCCAATCCTTGATGGCGTTGGCAACTACATCTGCATAGGTGGGATCCAGCGGAGTGCCCATCTTACGGGTTTTTGTCATTGCCTTGTAAACCGGCTTCGGGAGTCTTGCCTTCATGACTTCGTCGTTGAAGACGTCACACGCAAAGTATTCTGCAACATTTTTCGACATGATAATAACCTCCTAAAAATAAAAAGCATTTTCATGATGATACACGCATACAAAGCCATAGAAAAATTGCCTTGTACAGGTTCGATCATGGAAACGCCTTTGTTTCACATATCATGCAAGCCGTCCGGACGGGACAAGTAAGGCGTTCATCTTTCAAAATGAATGCTTCTGCTGTGCTGTCCTTTCGAATTGACAATATCATCATACAGGAATTTTTGCATTTTGTCAAGTTGTTTTTCGCTTTTTTCGAAATTGTCTTGATTTGAAAATTGAAAAAACGGATTTCCTATCAAAAAAAAGAAAAAAAGTGCCTTTTTCATAAAAAACAATTCCCTCATCCAAAATTCGGCCGGAAAGTCCGGCGAAAACATTTTTTTAAACAGAGAATTTCAAAAAATCAAATGAATCCCTTGACAAATGGCGGATTTCATGGTATATTAGAATAGCTGCAATGAATACAGTTGTTTTTTCTGCACGGACGGGTTGAAGCCGTGACATATTTCATTGCGGGGACAAGACACCTTTTCCGGATCACAGCCGTTCCGGAAAAGGTCACGCTGTCATTGATTTCGGTGCGGGCAAAACAGGCTCTGAGAGATCACGAGAAAGAGGAGGATTCGGCTATGCGGATGCATGGTCAAAGACAATCATGAACAAACGGACACGATACATTGTGGTAGATACCGCTGTTCTGCCGGAGATTTTCAGCAAAGTGTTGGAAGTCAAGAAGCTGGTCGCAGACAAAACCGAGCGAAGCTATTCCGCCGCATGTAAGCGCATGGGCATTTCCCGGAGCGCTTTCTATAAATATCGGGAATGTGTATTTTCCTATCATGACAAGATGACGCAGCAGATCGTCAACTTTTCCATTACGCTGCGGGATCAGGCGGGTGTCCTCTCCAACGTCCTCACCACATTATATGGGATGAATGCCAATATTCTGACTGTGACACAAAACATTCCGGTGGACGGTGTTGCACTGGTTTCCCTTTCCCTGAAGATGAACGGCGAAACCTCGAATCCCATTGAGATCACCCATGCCATTTCCAGCTTGAGCGGTGTTGTAGAAGTGCGCTTGCTCTCCGGCGAGTGATTTGAAATGTTCTTATAAAGTATATCATATAAAAATTTGGAGGAATATAAGAGATATGAAAAAGATTGCAGTTTTAGGATACGGCGTCGTTGGTTCCGGTGTCGTTGAATTGTTTTACCGGAACCGTGCCAAAATTGAGAAGAACACCAAGACTGAATTGGACATTGCCTATATTCTCGACCTGCGGGAATTTCCGGATGACCCTTACGGAAACCGTGTGGTACACGACATCCAGACCATTCTGGACGATCCGGAGGTCGGCTATGTTGCCGAGTGCATGGGCGGTGTGAACCCTGCCTACCAGTTTGTCCGCAGCTGTCTGGAAGCCGGAAAGAGCGTTGCCACTTCCAACAAGCAGCTGGTTGCTGAAAAGGGTGACATCCTGCTTCAGGTAGCCAAAGAGCACCACGTCAACTTCTTCTTTGAAGCAAGCGTAGGCGGTGCAATTCCGATCATTCGTCCGCTGCACACCTGTCTAGCAGCCAACGATATTTCCGAGGTAGCCGGCATTCTGAACGGCACCACCAACTTCATTCTGGAAAAGATGTTCTGTGACAAGATGAAGTTCGCAGATGCACTGGCACTGGCACAGAAGCTGGGCTATGCAGAACGTGATCCCTCTGCCGATGTAGACGGCGAGGATGCCTGCCGGAAGATCTGCATTCTCTCCTCGCTGGTATTTGAAAAGCACGTCTATCCGGAATGCGTTTACACCAAGGGCATCCGTGACATCTCTCTGGAGGATGTTCAGCTCGCCCAGTCCTTTGGCTGTGCCGTTAAACTGATCGGTGCAGTGAAGCGTCTGGAAGACGGAAAGATTCTGCCTACCGTCATGCCGATGCTGGTTCCGTTTGAGTCCAGCCTGCTGTCCCACGTCAACGGCGTATTCAATGCTGTAATGGTATGGGGCGACGGCATCGACAAGACCATGTTCTACGGCCGCGGCGCTGGCAAGCTGCCTACCGCAAGTGCTGTACTGGGCGATATCATCGACGAGATCAAGCAGACTGATACAGTTCTGTCCCAGACCTGGGCTTCCTCCGACAACAATAACTTTGTTGCATCCATGGATGCCTTTACCGCACCTCGCTGCTACCGGACGACCTCCTGTGCGCCGGGTGTCTTTGCAAAGGTCGCTGACGCTGTCGGCGCGAAGCTGGAGCAGACCGCTGAAAACGGCTGCATCATTGCCTCCTGCAGCCAGAAGACCGCTTCCGTCTTTGCAGACGCACTGAAAAAAGAGGGCGTTTCCGTTTTGGCACAGATTCCTGTTCTGGAAGACTAATCATACCTTTTCGAAAAAGTAATCACTGTCCCTTGAAGCTATCTGCTTCGAGGGACAGTCTTATTTTCATCGGAATGATAAAAACCAGTTGCATTTGAACGAATTTTGTGGTATAATAATGTTGTCTTAAAATACGTTGCGCCGGAGCGCTTAGAAAGGGGCAGCTTTACGCATGCATCTCTACGCTGGAAAACACGTGCTTTTCATTACCACCAAAAATCTGGATTACCTGCGAAATACCCAGGAAATCGCAAAGCTGCGGGAATCCGCTGCGAGCGTCGATGTCCTCGGCAGTTCGGAAAAGAGCTATGCGCGCCGGCTGCTTCATGTCTATGGTAAACTCAGTACAATGTCCCTGAAGCAATACGATACCATTTTTGTGGGATTTGCACCGCAGCTGATTCTGCCTCTGTTTGGATGGCGGTTCCGAAAGAAAACAGTGGTCATCGACTTTTTCATCTCTGTTTATGACACCATGATACAGGATCGGAAAAAGTGGAAGGATGGCAGCATGCTGGCAAAGTTCTGCCACTGGATTGACCGCAGCACGCTCCGAAAAGCAGACCGCATCATCAGCGACACCAACGCCCACGGCGATTACTTTGCCAAGGAATTCGACATTAACAGAACACAGATCGAAACGTGGTATCTCTGCGCAGACCGCACTATTTTTTACCCGCGTCCGCAAAAAAAGCCGGCAGAACTGCAAGACAAATTCGTTGTCCTGTATTTTGGCAGTGTCCTGCCGGTGCAGGGGGTGGACGTCATCATGCAGGCGATGCAGCTGCTCGCCAATGACCCACGAATCCACTTTGATTTCATCGGGCCAATTGCGCAAAAGGTGAAAAAGGCAGAAGGTGACAACATCACCTACATCAACTGGCTGTCCCAGCCGGAGCTTGCAGAGGCAATCAGCTGTGCAGATCTCTGTCTTGCCGGACACTTCAATCGGGAAAATGGCAAGGCAAACCGCACCATTCCGGGAAAAGCTTACATCTACGAGGCAATGGAGAAGCCCATGATTCTGGGAGATAGTCCCGCCAACCACGAGCGCTATTCTGCGAGTCAGGAGGGTATCACATTTGTGGAAATGGGAGATCCAGAGGCGCTAAGAAATGCCATTCTATCTTGTATGGAGCAGTGGCAGAAAAAATCACAGGAAAACTAAAAACGATGCTTTCAACGGTATCCTGAATCAGGGTGCCGTTTTTTCGAGAGAGGAGGAAACCGGCGTGCAAAAGATTTGCCGCACTCCACGCATTCTCTTCAGTGCCACTGGCAGCGGATGCGGAAAAACCACTGTGTCCGCCGCCATTCTTGCAGCACTCTGTCAGCATGGGCTGCACATACAGAGCATGAAAAGCGGGCCGGACTACATCGACCCCATGTTCCACACCCGCATCACCGGCAGAGCCGCTTACCATGCCGATCCTTTCTTTTCCACTGCCGAGCAAATGCGGGAGCTTGCAGCAAATGTTTCCGAAAACGCTGATCTTCTCTGGATTGAGGGAGCTATGGGGCTTTACGACGGCATTGGGCAAACCTCCGATGCCAGCACATACACCACCGCCATGGTACTGCAAGCACCCACGCTGCTCCTCTTGCACCCCCAGGGAATGGGACGGTCAGTTGCGGCAGTCTGTAAGGGCTTTCTGGAACTGGAACAGCCCAATCCAATTCGTGGGATTCTGCTGAACCGTGTCCGAAGCGGAATGTACGCCTATTATCGGGAGATTTTGGAACGGGAAACCGGCATTCCAGTCTACGGATATCTGCCGGAATTGCCGGAAGTGCATCTGGAAAGCCGGCATCTGGGACTTCTGCTGGCAGACGAGGTAACACAGCTAGATGAGAAAATTCGGCTGCTGGGAGAAACTGCAGCGCAGACCATTGATCTGGACGGTATTCTTGCACTGGCAGCCGAAGCGCCGTCATTCTCCTATCCCGCAGCAAAGTCAAAGCCAACGCCATCGTTTCGCTTGGGCATTGCGCAGGATCGGGCGTTCTGCTTTTACTATGCGGAGAATCTGGATCTTCTGCAATCATTTGGTGCGGAACTGGTGCCATTCTCGCCCATACACGACACGAAACTACCCGATGACTTAGACGGCATCTATCTTGGCGGGGGATATCCGGAACTGCATCTGAAAGAACTGAGTCACAACCAGTCATTTTTGCATGACCTCCGGTGCCATGCTGCCAGCGGAATTCCCATTTTTGCCGAGTGCGGCGGATTTCTGTACCTTCAGCAGGAATTGTGCGATGCAGACGGGCAAGCCTTTCCCATGGCACAGCTGCTGGACGGCACCGCACACATGGGAAAGTGCCTGTGCCGGTTTGGCTATGTCACACTCACCGCACAGCAGGATACCCTTCTCGGCCCATCCGGAACAAAAATCCGTGCCCACGAATTTCACTACGCCGACAGCACAGAAAATGGCAATGCATTTCTGGTCACACGCCCAAACGGGAGGACGTGGCAGGCGTATCAAAGCCACGGGAATATCCTCGGCGGATTTCCGCACCTGTATTTTCCCTCCAACCCAAAAGTTCCGGCGAATTTCGCCGGAAAGTGCCGACAATTTCGAGAGGAGAAGAAGCGTCTATGACAGCTCTAGTGATCGGCGGTTCCGGAAGCGGGAAATCCGCCTTGGCAGAACAGCTGATCTGCCGGTGCGCAGTATTTCCGCGGTACTATATCGCCACCATGAAGCTCTGGGATGAGGAGTGCCGGAAACGTGCCGCAAAGCATCGTGCCCAGCGTGCCGGAAACGGATTCCGCACATTGGAAGTACCGGATCACTTGCGGGAAGCTGCGTCACTGCTGCCCGCAGGAGGATGTGCATTGCTGGAATGCATCGGAAATCTCACTGCCAACGAACAATTCGGCGAACAGACTGTCGAACCGGTTTCGGAAATCCTCTGTGGAATTCATATGCTTCAGGAAAAACTGGAGCATTTGGTCATCGTGACCAACGAAGTGTTCACTGATCGGAAACCGGAAGATGCAGCCATGCAGCAATACGTAAAAAACATCGGCGCAATCAACTGCGCCATTGCCGAAACAGCGGAGATCGTCGTAGAGGCATACAGCGGAATCCCTGTGATCTGGAAAGGAGAGCAATTATTTCATGAAATCATGGCTTGAATCTTTTCTCATTGCGCTCTCGATGTACAGCGCCATTCCGGTAAAGTGCCTGAACTGGACAAAGGAGAATCTGCGCCACGCCATGCTCTTTTTTCCAGTGGTTGGCATCCTCTGCGCCGCCGGAACAGCGCTGCTCTGGATGATCTGCCAGCTGCTGCACTGCAAGGCGCTCCTGTTTGCCGTTCTGGCAGTCACCGGCATGGTCTTTCTCACCGGCGGTATTCACTTGGATGGTTTCTGTGATACCGCAGATGCTCTGTACTCCCGCCGGCCGCAGGAGGAAAAGCTGCGCATTTTAAAAGATCCGAACTGCGGCCCGTTCGCCGTTTTCAGCGTGATTCTGGTTTTTCTGCTGCAAACAGCTGCCTATGATACACTCTACACGGCAAACAGCCTCTCGATCTGCGGATTGCTGGCTGGCGGATTCTGGATTTCCCGCTGCCTGAGCGGTTTTTCTGTGACAAGATTTTCCTGTGCTCCAACCAGCTCTCTCGCCAAGACGTTTGGCGAAAATGCCGGAAAACATGTAAGCCTTGGACTGATGCTGGAATTGTCTGCGGCAGCAGTTTGCCTGCTGGTGTTCTATCGCTGGATCGCCCTGATTTTGCTGGGGCTTTCCGGTGTGCTCTTCTGGGGGTATTATCGTATGCAAAAGAAACAGTTTGGCGGAATGACTGGAGATCTGGCAGGATTCTTTCTGGTCATCTGCGAAACCGTCTGGCTGCTGATAACTGCATTGTTGGGAGGTGTGTTGCTGTGATCTTGATTCTCGGCGGATATGCGCAGGGCCGGCTTCGATATGCCATGAAAAACTATAGCCTGACAAAAGACGAGATATGGGATGCTGCTGGCGGAATCCCATGGCAGAGGCAGAAGCTCATCTACCATGCAGAGGAATTGGTGACGCACTGGCTGGCACAAGAAAAATCACCCCTTGCAGAAGTGGAAAAACTGCTGCCCCTGTGGGAAGATGCTATTGTCATTACACAAGAGGTTGGCTGCGGACTCGTTCCCATTGCACCGGAAGACCGTACATGGCGGGAAGCCGTAGGACGTGTCAATTGCCGGCTTGCAGAATATGCCGAAACGGTGGAGCGTGTCTGCTGCGGACTGGGAATGACACTGAAAGGAGCGCACTGACCATGTGGATTTTGTGCAGCGTTTTTCTGGGATTCCTGCTGGATCTCTGCTTCGGCGATCCGAGGTGGCTGCCCCATCCGGTGGTCTGGATTGGAAAGGGCATCTCCCGCATGGAAAAATTTCTCCGCCGGCATTTTCCCAAGACGCCCAAGGGCGAGCGCACCGCCGGAATCCTGCTGGCAATCTGCATTCCGCTGGCAAGCTTTCTAATTTCTCTGGGCGTTCTGCTTCTGGCTTACCGCATCTCCTTCTGGCTCTGGTTTGTGCTGCATACTTTCTGGGCATATCAGATTCCCGCCTCACGCTGTCTGGCAACAGAAAGCCGAAAGGTCTACCGCAAGCTTGCAGCCTCCGACCTGTCCGGTGCCAGAACACAGCTCTCATGGCTGGTCGGGAGAGATACCCAGTCGCTCAGCGAAGAAGAGGTCACAAAAGCATGCGTGGAAACGGTCGCCGAGAACACCTCGGACGGCGTAACTGCACCGCTGTTCTATCTGCTGATCGGCGGTGTTCCGCTGGGATTTCTCTATAAGGCTGTTAATACGCTGGATTCCATGGTGGGATACCGCAACGAAACATATCGGTATTTCGGTACAGTTTCCGCCAAGCTGGACGATGTGCTCAACTGGCTGCCATCCCGCATTTGTGCGGTTCTGATGATCTGCGCAGCGTGGCTCCTGCGATTGGATGCACGAAATGCATGGCGGATTTTCCGCAGAGACCGCAGCAAGCACCTGTCCCCGAATTCCGCACAGACAGAATCGGTCGCAGCCGGTGCACTGGGCATCCGGCTGGGCGGTACGCACCTGTATTTTGGCAAGCCTGTGGAAAAACCAACCATCGGCGATGCCCGCCGTCCCGCCAGACCGGAGGACATTCTCACTGCCAACCGGCTGATGATTGGAACGTCCATCCTGAGCGCACTGGGATTCGGTGCAGTTCGATTCCTGATTGTTTTTGGAATGAGGTGAAACCATGACCAAAGCCCACGGCGGTGATATCTACACTGCGACAAGTTTCCTGCACTCGCAGGAATTGCTGGACTTTTCCGCCAATCTCAACCCCTTTGGTGCACCGGAGTCCATGCGGAAAGCCATTGCAGACGCAGCGGTGCAAATCATACACTATCCCGACCCTGACTGCCGGGAGCTTCGCCAAGCACTGGCAGAATATCACCGCATTTCGCCGGAGCAGGTGGTCTGCGGAAACGGCGGTGCCGACATCATCTACCGCACGGCACGCGCGCTGCATGCCAAAAACGTATTGATTCCCGTTCCCACGTTCTCCGAATATGCCGACGCATTTCGGGAGACTGGCAGTGCTGTTACCTTTTGGAACATGCCGCCGTCACTGCAAGTGACAGACGAGCTGCTCTCCGTTTTACAGTGCAAAAAATTCGACTGTCTTGTGCTCTGCAACCCCAATAACCCAACGGGTTCCGTCATTGCGCCGGAGCTGCGCTCTGCACTCCTGCGCTTTGCCGCAAAGGAACACATCTGTGTTCTTCTGGACGAATGCTTTTGGGAGATGACTGCGCCGGACGCAGAAAACTACTCCGTTCTCAAAGAACTGGCACAGTATCCCGATGTCATCGTTGTGCGTTCCCTCACAAAACTTTACGCCATTCCCGGACTGCGCATCGGCTACGGCATCTGTGCAGACACCACAAAAATAACACAAATCCAGCACACGGGGCAGCCGTGGCCGGTCAATGTGCTGGCATCCGCTGCCGGTTGTGCACTGCTGCGGGAATCGAACTATCGGGAAACATTCCTTGCATTTCTGATGCAAGAACGGCGCTTTTTATATGACGCACTCCGAGAATTCGGCTTCTCCGTCTGGGAACCGCACGCCAACTATGTCTTTTTCCGTGCAGCTGGAATTCCGGACTTGGACGAGCGTCTGCTCACTAAACACATTTTGATTCGGCACTGCGACAACTACGAAGGATTGACTGCGGAACACTACCGTGTCGCCGTGCGGACACATGCGGAAAACCAGAAGCTGCTGGATGCAATTGCAGCGTGCGTGAGAGGAGGAACAGCATGAAGCGTGCAAAATCGATCATGGTGATGGGAACCATGTCCTCTTCCGGAAAGAGTTTCGTCACCGCCGGACTATGCCGAATTTTTCATCAGGACGGCTTCCGAACGGCACCGTTCAAATCCCAGAACATGGCACTCAATTCCTACATCACCAAGGATGGCTATGAAATGGGACGTGCACAGGTGATGCAGGCGGAAGCTGCCGGCATCGCACCCGATGTTCGAATGAACCCGATTCTGCTGAAGCCGACCAGCGAGTGCGGTTCACAAGTCATTGTCAACGGCGAGGTGCTGGACACCATGCGTGCCACGGAATACTATCGGAGAAAACAGGAGATGATCCCCCAGATCGTCCGTGCCTATGATTCTCTGGCAGCAGAAAATGACATCATTGTGCTGGAGGGCGCCGGCAGTCCGGCGGAAATCAATCTGAAATCCGTGGATATTGTCAACATGGGCATGGCAAACCTCTCCGACTCTCCGGTAATTCTGGTGGGCGATATCGACCGTGGCGGCGTATTTGCCTCTCTGTATGGCACAGTTGCCCTGCTGGAACCGGAGGAGCGCCGGCGAATCCAAGGCATTGTCATCAACAAATTCCGTGGAGATGTGTCCATTCTGGAGAGCGGTCTGCGCATGCTGGAGAACTTGACCGGAATCCCGGTCCTCGGTGTTCTGCCCTATGCGCCCATCGATCTGGACGAGGAGGACAGCTTGGCAGAGCGTCTGACACAGCACGGAAAAAAGCAGGGTGCTGCTCTGGACATCGCCGTCATTCGTCTGCCGCACATCTCGAACTTCACGGACTTCGATATATTCGATTCCGCGGAAGCCGTTTCTCTCCGCTATGTCACACATCCGGCAGAGCTTGGCACGCCGGATTGGGTGATTCTTCCCGGCACAAAAAGCACCATGGCAGATCTCCGCTGGATGCGGCAGAATGGCATGGAGGCAAAACTGCTGAAGCTGCACGAAAAGGGCTGCCTTATCACGGGCATCTGTGGCGGATTCCAAATGCTCGGCAAAACCATCTCCGATCCGCATCAGGCAGAGGGCGGCGGTTCTATGCGCGGCATCGGTCTGCTCGCCATGGATACTGTATTCTCCACACAAAAACAGCGCCGGCAGATTCAGGGACAGGTCTGCCAGCTGCCGGAATCTCTCCGTGCGCTCTCCGGCGCAGCCGCCGCCGGCTATGAAATCCACATGGGACAGAGTACTTCCCAAGGCGTGGATGTCCCGCTGCTCCGACTGGATAACGGCGAAACAGACGGCCTGTGTACCAAAGACGGACAGGTGTTCGGCACGTATCTGCATGGTGTTTTCGATGCGCCGGAATTCTTGCAGCCCATTCTGCAAATGCTGCTGCAAAAAAACGGAAATGCTGAAATTACAGCACAGCCAGTTGACCGAGCTGCCTATAAAGAAACGCAGTACAATCGTTTGGCGGAATTGCTGCGGGAGCACCTCGATATTCCGAAAATCTACGATATCCTGAACCAGTGGGAGAGTGCATCATGAAGCGCCTGCGAACGGGATATACCACAGGCTCTTGTGCTGCTGCGGCTTCTCTGGCATCTGTCCTGTGGCAGACCACAGATGTTTGTCCGGAACAAGTCGCATTGGACACACCCGCTGGAATCACGCTGCATCTTCCCATTCAGGAAATCCGCCCGTATCTCTGCGGTGTGCAAAAAGACAGCGGAGATGACCCCGACCAGACCAACGGCTGTCTTGTAACTGCCGAAGTGCAGCTGCACGACACAGACGGTCCCATTCAGTTTCTGGCAGGAGAGGGCATTGGTACAGTCACCCGAAACGGCTTGAAAGTCCCCAAGGGAGAACCGGCGATCAATCCCGTTCCACGTCAGATGATCGAAAAAGCGATTCGCTCGGTCACAGGAACACGTGGCGCTGCGGTTACGATTTCCATTCCAAATGGAGAAGCTCTTGCCTGCAAGACTTTCAACGAACGCCTCGGTGTTGTGGGCGGACTCTCCATTCTCGGCACAACGGGAATTGTCCGCCCCATGAGCGAAGAGGCAGTGCGGGAATCCCTCCGCTTGGAACTCTCCATGTGTCGTGCAGAATACGGCGCAGCCTGTGCGCTGGTGACTGGCTATTCCGGAGAAACATATCTCAAACAGACCTATCCCAACTGCGGCGGCATCGTCTTGTGCAGTAACTATCTGGGATATCTGCTGGATTGCGCAGAGGAGATGCAGTTCACACATCTGCTTTTGGCTGGACGCATCGGAAAACTCATCAAACCAGCTGCCAACATCATGTATCTGCACAGCCACACTGCCGGCGGACAGCGTGAGATTCTCTGCACCCATGCGGCACTTGCCGGCGCATCCAGAGCGCAGGTACAGGAGCTGTACGATTGCCCAACCACCAAGCTGGCGCAGCAGCTTTTGGAACAGTTTCAATTGAGCGATTGCGTCTGGTCGTCCATTGCAGCAGCTGCGCTGGAAAATTGCATCTGGCGCACCCATCGGCAAATCACAACGGGGCTGATTCTGCTGGATGAGTTCGACCACGTTCTCGCAGAAGCCGGAGCAATTCCGGAAATTTTACAGGTATGGAGGCGCCATGGAACAACATGAATTGATTTTGATCGGCGGAGGAAGCGGGGAACCGCAGTATCTTCTTCCAGCAGCCAAAGAAGCTCTGGAATCGGCGGATTTTGTCTTTTCCTCCAAGCGGTTTTTTGCGATGGTTCCAGCAGAAAAACTGGTCAAAGCCGACCGTATCTCTCAGTGGCTGGAACAGATCCCAGTTCTGTTGCAGCATGGAACGGTTGCTGTCCTGCTGTCCGGTGACCCGCTGTTGTATAGCTTTTGCCGTACTGTTATCACGAAACATCCGGAATGGCGCCCACGCATCATTCCCGGCATCAGTTCTCTTCAAATGCTGGGGTGCGCATTTGGACTGACCATGGAGGAAGCTGCCATTTGCAGCCTCCACGGCAGAACATGCACCGCCGGACACATTGCCTATACTGTCGCACAGCATCCTGTGACATTTTTTCTCTGTGCACCGGACAGCGGACCAAGAGAGATCGCTGCAGCGCTGCTGCAATACCAGTTAGGACAGACTATGCTGTTTGTGGGCGCAAATCTGGGCAGCAATGCCCAGCAGCTTTGGCAGGGAAGCCCTGCGGAATTTCTCGCACAGGAGAATCCTGCGCTGTGCGTGGCAGCCGTTCGAAATCCATCGGCACACGCTATTGTCACACCGGCACTGCTGCCGGATCGTGCATTTTTCCGCAACGAATCCCCTATGACCAAGGGGGAAATCCGTGCCATTGTCCTGCAAAAGCTCCAGCTGTTTCCCGATGCGGTCGTCTGGGACATCGGCGCCGGAACCGGAAGCATTTCCGTGGAATGCGCTCGCATGTGTCCTTTTGGAACGGTCTTTGCCGTGGAATATCAGGAAAAGGCGCTGCAAATTCTGGCGCAAAATAAGGCGTATTTCCAGGCGGATGCCATGAAAATCATTGCAGGAAAAGCGGAAGCACAACTGGAACAGCTGCCCATACCGGACTGCATTTTCATCGGCGGAAGCAAGGGTGAGTTACCGCAGCTGCTGCAAAAGATTCGGGAACTGCCCAAAAAGATTCGCCTGGTGATGACCGCTGTGACGCTGGAAACACAGGCACAGGCGTATGCGCTGCTCCAATCATTTCCCCATCTGGAGATGCTGCAAATCACTGTACAGCACCCCAAGGCAGTGGGAGAGTACCACGTGCTTCAAAGCAATTACCCCGTCACCATATTTTCCTGTGATACAAAGGAGGACTAGCCCATGCCAACAGCCGGTACATTTTTTGCCGTGGGAATCGGTGCAGGAGATCCGCTGGACATGACGCTCCGTGCCAGGCAGACGCTGGAGCACGCCGATGCCATTGTCGCCCCTGTAAAAGCAGCGGGTGCTTCCTCGGTCGCCTATGACATTGCAGCACAGGCTGCGGACATCCGGAAAATTCCAGTAATCCATCTGGTGTTTCCCATGCGATATGCCATCGATTATCGCCATCACTTGCAGTCCGGCATTTTGCAGCCGGTCTGTGATTTGCTGGATGCCGGAAAAAACGTGGCAATGATCACATTGGGGGATGTTTCTATCTATAGCACCGCTGCCTATGCACGACACGTTCTGGCGGAGCAGGGCTATCCCACGGAAGTGATTGCCGGTGTGCCGTCTTTCTGCGCAGCAGCTGCGAAAGCGCAGTGCAGTCTATGCGAGAATCAGGAATCTCTGCTCATCCTCTCCGGCACAGTGACACCGGAAAGCGTGACGCAGGCACTCGCCAAAGCGGACAATGTAGTTTTAATGAAAGCACGGCGGACACTCCCGTGGCTGCTGCCGCTGCTGGAACAGCGAAACCTGCTGGAAACAACACAGATGTTTTGCAATGTCGGCATGGAACATGAATACATCGGTTCGCCGCATTTTGAGGCAGATTCGTATTTCACAACGCTTTTGATTCAGCAAAGGAGAAAGTAAGTATGGTATATTTTATTGGTGCAGGGGCAGGCGATCCGGAACTTTTGACCATCAAGGGAAAACGGCTGATTGACCACGCAGACGTGATTATTTACGCAGGCTCGCTGGTGAATCCGGCGGTGTTTCAGGACAGGAAACCAGAGGCACAGGTGTACGACAGCGCTGGCATGACACTGGAGGAAGTGCTCGACGTAATGCAGCAGGCGGAAGCTGCCGGAAAAACCACCGTGCGCATTCATACAGGCGACCCATCCATTTACGGTGCCATTCGGGAACAGCTGGATGCGCTGGACGCACTGGGGATTTCTCACGAAGTTGTGCCTGGAGTCAGCTCTTTTCTGGCAGCAGCAGCAGCCATGCAGATGGAGTATACCCTGCCGGAGGTCTCCCAGACTGTCATCCTGACCCGAATGGAAGGACGCACACCAGTTCCGGAAGCCGAACGCATTGAATCTCTTGCCCGGCATCAGGCAACCATGGTTCTGTTTCTCTCAGTCAATCGGATTCAGGAGCTGACCGAACGGCTCTGCACCGCCTATCCGCCGGAAACACCTGTCGCCGTTATCTATAAGGCAAGCTGGCCGGAACAGAAAATTGTGATGGGAACACTTGCGGATATTGCGGAGAAAGTGCGGGAAGCAGGCATCCGGAAAACCGCACTGGTCACAGTCGGCAAATTCCTCGGAAGCCAATACGCCTATTCCAAACTTTACGACAAACAGTTCACGCATGAATACCGGAAAGGAGCCGATCAATGAAAATCGCTTATTTCTGGATGACACAAAAAGGACATGAGCTGACATGCCGGCTGCAAAAGGCGATGGGCGGTATTATCGAGCCAAAAGCCGAGTTTCCGAAGACGGTACAGCGTGATTTTCAAGACTGTGATGCGCTGGTATTTGTCATGGCAATGGGGATTGTCGTCCGTACCATTGCACCGCTGATTCGCTCCAAAGATAAAGATCCTGCGGTCATCGTCCTAGACCAAAATGGCACATTTGTCATCAGTCTGCTCTCCGGCCATCTGGGCGGTGCAAACTACCTGACCAAGCGCATTGCCGCTGCCATTCAGGCGCAGCCGGTCATTACCACAGCAACGGATGTGCAGGGCGTGCTCTCTTTCGACGAAGTGGCAAAACAGAACAATCTCTGCATTGAGAACCTGGAGGAGCTGAAGTACATCAGCGGTGCGCTGCTGGACGGAAAGACCATCGATCTCTACTCGGAGCTTCCGCTTCAAACGCCATATTTCTGTGCCCTGATCAATGTCACGGAAACGCCCACCGCACCCTATCGGGTTGTGATCTCCTCCAATACCTATCCGCCGGAGGAGGATGTCCACACGCTGTTCCTGCGCCCCAAAAATCTGGCGATCGGCATCGGATGTAAACGTGATACCATTCCGGAGCACTTGGAGATTTGCTTTCAGGAATTTTTGCAAACCCATCATCTAAGCCGTCTTTCGGTCACTACAATGGCAACGATCCAGCGAAAAAAACGAGAGCCGGCAATCTTAGCGCTCTGCGAAAAGTATGGATTCCAGCTGGAAATTGTTCCGGACGATGCCATTCGCAACTGCGGGCATATATTCGAGGAATCTGCATTTGTGCAGCAGATCACAGGGCTTCCGGCAGTGGCAGAAGCCTGCAGCTATCTGGCATCAGACTGCGGCGATGCATTGACCGGAAAAGTGCGGTATCCGGGAGTGACTTTTGCAGCATGCAAAAAATCGCTTCCGGCGCTGGTGTTAAAGGAGGATGAGGAAGATGTATAAACTCTATGCCGTTGGATTTGGAACGGGAGATCGTGCGCATATGACAGCGGAAGCGGAATCAGCCATTTTGGACGCAGACCTTGTGGTGGGATATACCACCTACGTCCGCCTGATGCAGCCTCTTTTTCCGGAAAAGGAATTTTTCAGCACTCCCATGCGGAAAGAAATTGATCGCTGCAAGCTCGCCATCCAAGAGGCGAGAAGCGGAAAAACCGTTGCTGTTATTTCCAGCGGTGACAGCGGTATCTACGGAATGGCTGGCGTTCTGCTGGAACTGGCAGAGGCATACGATGATCTGGAAGTGATCGTTGTCCCCGGAATCACCGCCTCCAATGCGGCTGCTGCTGTTCTCGGAGCGCCCTTGATGCACGACTTTGCGACCATCAGCCTCAGCGACTGTATGACACCGCTGGAGCTGATCTACCGCCGTGTTGCTCTGGCAGCGGAGGGGGATTTTGTCATCTGTCTGTATAACCCCCGCTCCAAATCCAGAGCGGATTATCTGGCAAGGGCAGCGGAACTGATTCTCGAACACCGTTCGCCGGATACTCCGGTGGGTATTGTCCGCCATGCCGGACGTGCAGAACAAAAGGCATGGATCACCACTCTTGGCGCGCTGCATCAGGAGCCGGTGGACATGTTCTGTATTGTCATCATCGGAAACTCTCAGACCTACACCAAAAACGGGAAAATGATTACCCCACGTGGCTACCGCATTGCCGGAGGAGAGCAGGCATGACAACAGAATTTTCCGTTGCCGTCATCGCCGGCACCAGCGAGGCGACCGACCTCATCAACGCCATGCCGTCTTCGTACCGCATCACAGCATTTGTCGCCACAGAGTACGGCGAGACGATCTTGCAGCACAGCCGCTGTACCGTTCAGGTCGGGCGGAAAGATGGAGTTGCATTTTTACAGGCGCTCCAGCCGTTTGATGCAGTGGTGGATGCCTCTCATCCCTTTGCCACAGAGGTAACACGAATTGTCCGCAGCGTGTGTCAGTCCATCGCTCTCCCATATTTTCGGCTGGGACGTCCGGCAGTACACTACACCTATCCCAACATCCGGACGGCGGATTCCAAAGAAAAGGCCGCTACAATACTCTCTGAAACTGCTGGGAATCTGTTGTTTACTACCGGCGCAAACACTCTTTCATTTTACGCCGCAAATGTGTCCGACTTTGAAAAACGTGCGTGGGTGCGTGTTCTGGATACACCGGAATCCCACAAAGTTGCAGCTGCCGTTCCGCAGGCACACATTCTCTATGGAATGCCGCCATTTTCTGTACAGGACACGGCACAGCTCATTGAAACCCATCGGATTCAAATGCTGATTTCAAAGGACAGCGGAACACGTGGCGGGCTGCCGGAAAAAATACAGGCGGCAGAACAATTCCAGATTCCAGTTCTGCTGATTCGTTCTCCGGAACACGGGGAAAGTGTTTCGGCAACGCAAATTCTGCACCAGCTGGAACAGCTTCGAACGGAAAGGGGCTTTTCATGTTAGAAACCTACCTGCAAAACATCAAACCGCTGGATCAAACTGCCATGCAACAGGCGCAAGCGCAGTGGAACCGCATTGCAAAACCGCTGCACAGCTTGGGCCGGCTGGAGGACATGGTGATCCAGCTTGCCGGAATCACCGGAAGCGCAGCACTTGTGCCACGGAAAAAAGCAGTGCTGATTTTCTGCGCTGACAACGGCATCATTGCGGAAAACGTCACACAATCCAACAACGATGTTACCGCCATTGTCACAGAAAATTTCACCAGGGGAATCACCTCTGTCAATGCGCTGTCCCGTGTCTGCGGTGCGGATGTCTATCCAGTGGATATCGGCATTGCTAGAGATCTGTACTGTTCCGGTCTGGATGTCCGAAAAGTGGCATACGGTACCCGCAATTTTGCCAAAGAGCCGGCAATGACACGAGAAGAAGCAGTACAGGCAATTTGCACCGGAATCCAGCTGGTGAAGGAAAAGAAAGAGGCCGGATACAATCTCATTGCAACCGGCGAAATGGGAATCGGCAACACAACGACCTCCAGCGCTGTGCTTTCCGTCCTGACCCAGACACCGCCGGAACAGCTCACCGGCCGTGGCGCAGGGCTTTCCAGTTCCGGTCTGGCACACAAAACAGAAGTCATTCAAAACGCTATCGCATCCCGTAAACCGGACAGACACGACATTCTTGATGTATTGTCCAAGGTCGGCGGACTGGACATCTGCGGTATTGCCGGCGCATTTCTAGGCGGTGCCATCTACCGTGTTCCCATTGTCATAGATGGCTTTATCTCGGCAGTGGCAGCAAACTGCGCCGTTGGCAGCAAACTGCGCCGTTGGTCTGGCACCGCTGTGTCGAGATTACCTCTATGCCTCCCACTGCTCCGCCGAGCCGGCGGGAAAACTGGCACTGGATGCCATTGGCATGCACGCCTATCTGGACTGTAACATGTGTCTGGGCGAAGGAACTGGCGCAGTGATCGGTATGAAGCTGTTCGACTTCGCCCTTGCTGCCTATCAGGAAGCTGCCGGATTTTCCGAGATTCAGCTTGCCAACTACGAGGAACTTTCTTGAAAGGAGATGGCGTGATGCCGTATTCTATGGAATTTATCAAGCCCACTGAAATTGAGACGCAGAGTTTTGCCATCATCGAGGCAGAGCTTCGCCGGCGAAATGTCTCCTGTCCGGCAAATCAAATGCCCATTCTCCAGCGAGTCATTCACACCTCCGCAGACTTCGATTACATCCAAAATCTAACCTTCTCAGAGAACGCTGTGGAAAAGGCGCTGGATGCTCTGCGAAACGGTGCGGATATCATCACTGATACCAACATGGCGCTGTCCGGCATCAACAAAAAATCACTGCACGCCCTAGGGGGAGAAGCCCATTGCTTTATGTCCGATCCGGATGTTGCAGCGGAGGCAAAAAGACGTGGCATCACACGGGCCATGGTGTCCATGGAAAAGGCAGCACGTCTTTCGTCCGACAATCTGATCTTCGCCATTGGAAATGCGCCTACCGCACTGATTCAGCTGGAGCAATTGATTCGGGAGCACCAGCTTGCACCAAAACTGATTATCGGCGTTCCGGTGGGATTTGTCAATGTGGTGGAGGCGAAAGAACTGATTCTGCAAAGCGGTGTGCCGTGCATCGTTGCAAGAGGAAACAAGGGCGGCAGCAACATCGCCGCTGCCATTTGCAATGCGCTGCTGTACCAGCTGTACCGTGCATAGAGAGGGGAGCATTGCCATGGGACTCATTCACATTTACTGCGGAGACGGAAAGGGAAAGACCACCGCTGCGGTGGGACTTGCCATCCGATATGCCGGTGCAGGCGGTTCCGTCCTGTTCTACCAGTTTATGAAACCGGAGACCTCCAGCGAGCGACCTATTCTCAGCCAGATTCCGCAAATTACGGTGCTGTCCGGCTATACCATTTCCAAGTTCTCATTTCGCATGACAGCCCAAGAAAAGGCAGATGCAGCGGTCGGATACCAGCAGCAGTTCGCAGAAATCGTGCAGCTGGTGCAGCAGAAAAAATACGGCATGCTGATTCTGGACGAGATCATGTCCTGTATCTCCTGTGGATTTTTGCCGCTGAAAACGGTGCTTCAGTTTCTGCAAACAAAACCGCAGGATTTGGAAGTCGTGCTGACCGGCCGCAATCCGGATGCGCAGCTTTTGGAACTTGCGGACTACGTATCCGAAATCTGTAGCCGAAAGCATCCCTACGAACGGGGGATTTCTGCACGAAAGGGGATCGAATTCTAATGCAATTGATTTTGATTCGCCACAGCATCACGGCGGGGAATCTCGAAAAGCGCTACCTCGGCAGACGAACCGACGAACCGCTTTGTCCGGAAGGAGTTGCGCTGGCGCAAAAAAATGCTGCGCTTTTTCAAGCATATCAACCGGAAATTCTCTTTTGCAGCCCTATGAAGCGCTGCACAGAAACGGCAGAAATTCTCTTTTCCAAGATGCAGCCCCAGCTTGTCGAAGACCTTGCCGAATGTGATTTCGGCGCATTCGAGGGGAAGAACTATCGGGAATTGTCCGGCGTTCCGGCGTATCAGGCATGGATTGACAGTGGCGGAACGCTGCCGTTTCCGGAGGGGGAGTCGCAAGCCTCCTTTACCGCACGCTGCTGTGCTGCCGTGCAGCGAATCGTGCTGCAAAACGCCTTTCAAACTGCTGCAATTGTAGCACACGGCGGAACCTGCATGGCGATTCTCTCCCAGATGGAACAGCAGCATATCCCATATTTTGACTGGCACATTCCTTTTTGCGAGCCAATTTGTTGTGAAATTGTCAGCTTATCGCCACTTCAGCTGAAACTGTGCGATGAAAAAAGCGGATGACTTTGGAGAGTCATCCGCTTTTGTTTGTGCTGTATATTTTGTGAGATGCTGTTATGTTTCCGCAGCCGGATTCTTTTCCGGTTCCATCAGATGAACGATTGCCTTTTCAATGCGGTGCTGACAGACATCCAGAATCCGCACCTGAAACGGACCGACCTGCATTTTCAGCTTTGTGCCGTCTTTCGGAATCTCGCCCAAGCTGCCGATCAGAAAACCGCTGAAAGTTTCGTACTCCTCCTCCGGAAACGCATATTCCAGCGCACGGGAAACATCGTGCAGCGAACAGGAACCACGCACTTTCCAGCAGCGGGAGTCCAGCCGTTCAATCTCCGGTTCCTGACGCAGCATCTCGTCATCGTCAAAATCACCTACCAGCTGTTCCACCAAATCCGTTACCGTAATGATTCCGCACATTCCGCCATATTCGTCCAGAACTACTGCAAAGTGATCTGCATGGCGTTTCATCTTGCTGAACAGCTGGTCTGCCTTGAGATTCTCGTGGACAAAATAGGGCGTGTGCACTGCGTGTTCCATGACCGCTTTTTTGTCCCGGCAATTCAGCCGGAAAAAGTCCTTGGCGTTGAGTACGCCGATAATCTGATCCACAGAATCTCCGCACACCGGATAGACTGAGTGTCTGGATTCATGAATGGTCTGCTCCCACTCTGCAACAGTCTCATCCATCCAGAGAATGGAAACCTCTTTCCGGTGCGTGCAGATTTCGCCGACTGTCAAATCGTCAAAAGCGAACACATTTCGAATCATGTCGTTTTCCGAATCGTCAATGGTACCCTTTTTCCGTCCGGCATCCGCCATCAGAAGCAGATCCTCTTCCGTCACGATTTCTTCATCGCTCTCCGGATCAATGCCGCAGAGCCGCAGGATACCGTTGGTGGATTTTGTGAGCAGCCAGACAAGCGGAGCAAAGAGCTTGGCGATGACGGTAATCGGACCAGCCATGGTCAGCGAAAAACGTTCCGCATTTTTCATGGCGATTCGTTTCGGCACCATCTCGCCAAACACAATGGAAAAATAAGAGATCACCAGCGTGACCAGAACCACGGAAATCGTGTTCAGCACAGAGTCGCTCAGACCAATGCCGATCCGCTTCAGTGCGCCGGAGAGAACCGCTGCAAAGCTATCCGAAGCAAATGCAGCGCCCAGAAATCCGGAGAGCGTGATGGCAACCTGAATCGTCGCCAAAAAGCCTGAGGAATTCTGCGTCATCTTGAGGAGCCACTTGGCACGCTTGTTGCCGCGCTCCACTTCTTTTTCCAGCTTCGTCTCGTTCACGGAGATTACGGCGATCTCTGTTCCGGCAAAGATGGCATTCAGGGCAATCAAAAAAATCTGTAACAATACTAACCAAACCATTTTGGAATGAAACTCCTTCTCGTCAAATCAGAAAAATTCGAATCGTAAACACAAAAAGACATAGCTAACACCGCAGCCGGCGCATACTATGCCTATCATTCCAAAAGATCCATCGTATATGATACCCAGCAGTATCCGTGTCGCTGTCATCGGCGGCATCCATGCAAATCTCACACTCCTGCTCTTCTGCAAAAGCCTTATACTACGCTTTCGCTTGCTGCAATTATTATAGCGGATTTTCGTCCCATTGTCAAGCATCACTTTTGGAAAAAACGTCGGGCATTGACCAGCTATCGAAATCCCGTGAAAAAAATTCTGCATTTTTTCAAAAAAGGCTTGCATTGTGATGTGAAATGTGCTATAATTCCATTGTGAGGTTGAATAAATATTGGTCAACTTTACGATTTCTGTCAACTGGCATATTTCATATGCTTTTCTCATACATTCAGATAGGAATCACAATTCAAAAAGACAGGAGCGAAAACAGATGATCACAAAGAATATTGCACTTGCCGGTCATGCCGGAACTGGAAAAACCACGCTGATGGAGGCGCTGCTCTATCAAGGAGGACAAATCGAACGCATGGGAAGCGTTGCAGCAGGGAACACTGTTTCCGACTATACCGCAGAGGAAATGAAACGCCACTCTTCCGTTTACACCGCCACAGGCCACATCCTGCAAAACGGACAGAAGATCAATCTGCTGGATACCCCCGGCATGTTCGATTTTGCAGGCAGTATGGTGCAGGGCATTTCTGCTGCGGATTGTGTTCTGATTACAGTTTCCGGAAAATC
>NZ_FR898075.1:53385-76301 GCF_000437175.1 Ruminococcus sp. CAG:330
TGTTGTCACCAAGCTGGACGACGAGAACGCCAATTTCTATAATGTGCTGACTGATTTGAAGTCTACGTTTGGCCCGACGGTGTGCCCTGTGGTCGTTCCCGTCATTGTTGACCGCAAGGTGGACTCCTACATCAACCTTATTGAGATGAAAGCGTACCGCTATAACCAGAACGGAAAGGCAGAGGAAATCCCTATGCCCACTGCAGAGCTCTCCGAGAAGCTAAGCTATCGGGTAGACGGTTTGATTCAGGCATTCTCCGAGGCAGTTGCGGAAACTGACGAGGAACTCTTTGAAAAATTCTTCTCCGGCGAGGAGTTCTCCCAGAAAGAGCGAGTGGACGGGATCCACAAGGGCATGAAAGACGGCACCATCACACCGGTTGCCTGCGTTTCCGCACAGAATATGGAGGGCATTGACCTGCTCTGCAAAGAGCTGGAACTTCTGGTTCCGACCGTCGGAGAGACCGACGAGATTCCGGCAGAAACCGCATCCGGCGAACTGACCGTTCTGCATCCCGCTGCCGGAGAACCCGTCTGCGCACAGGTTTACCAGACACTCTCCGACCCGTTTGTGGGAAAACTGTCCATGCTGCGTGTGGTTTCCGGAACACTGAAAGCCGGAGCGGAACTGGTGAATGCTGCCACCGGCTCCGTTGAAAAAATCGGTAAGCTCTTCTTCCTCTGCGGAAAGAAGCAGCAGGAAACCGACTGTGCCGAGGCAGGCGACCTTGTTGCAACCACCAAACTCTCTGCAAGCACTGGCGACACACTCTGTGCCAATAGCCGTGTGGTAAATCTGCCACGTGCAAGTTTCCCGAAGTCCTGCTATTCCATGGCAGTGCGTCCGGCAGCAAGAGGGGATGAGGCAAAGGTTGCCGGAGCAATTCAGAAGCTTCTGGAGGAAGATCAGACCCTCTCTTATGAACAGAATCCGCTGACCAAAGAGATGATGCTGTCCGGACTGGGCGAACAGCATCTGGCAGCAGTGGTTTCCCAGCTGAAAAACGACTTCGGTGTGGAGGTTGTCCTCTCCGTGCCCAAAATCGCCTATCGGGAAACCATCCGAAAGAAAGTCAAAGTACAGGGCAGACACAAGAAGCAGTCCGGCGGTCACGGACAGTACGGCGACGTTTGGATCGAATTTGAACCGTATCCCTCTGACGAACTGGTCTTTGAAGAAAAGGTGTTCGGCGGTGCCGTTCCGAAAAACTTCTTCCCGGCAGTGGAAAAGGGATTGCAGGAGTCTGTGGCCAAGGGCGTTCTGGCGGGATTCCCTGTGGTCGGCGTCAAGGCAATTCTGGTGGACGGTTCCTATCATCCGGTAGATTCCTCCGAAATGGCGTTCAAGACAGCAGCTTCCATTGCCTACAAAGAGGGCATGAAGCAGGCAGAACCGACACTGCTGGAACCCATCGGCAGTCTGGAGGTATCCATCCCCGACGACAACACCGGCGACATCATGGGCGACCTGAACAAGCGCCGGGGCAGAGTTCTCGGTATGAATCCGTCTGACGAAGACGGCATGACTACCATTCTGGCAGAAGTTCCGCTGCGTGAAATGGCAGACTTTGCAATGCAGCTGCGCCAGATGACACAGGGCGAGGGGGTATTTACCCTTACCCCCGTCCGCTATGAGCAGCTTCCTGCCAACCTCATGACCGAAGTCATTGCCGCTGCATCGGAATAATCTGCATTGAAATACGCTCAGTTTCTCTCCAAAATATAAAAGGTCGGCTGTTCCTATTCTGGAACGGCCGGCCTTTTTCGGTTATTCAGCTTTCTTCTTTTTTTTCTTTGCCGGTTTTTTCACAGGCGTTTTCCAGTCCTCGGGTTCCACCGGAAGCACATCTTCAAACATTGCGTAGAACTTCATGGGAATGAACCGATCCATGTGGCATTTGCCAAAGAACCACTTGCGGTATTCGCACTGCTTGATAATATCCTCGAAAAACGTGTGAATTTCCAGACGCTGCTGCATGTCCACACCCAAACAGTCCTTCAGAGAAGCAGGCGGCTCGTGTGTGATAATGTAATCCACCTTTGCATCGTGCAAATTTAGATTGTGGATGGCACGGCGAATCTCGCTGTGCGTGGGCTGTTCCCGCTGCCACCAGTTGCGGGTGCCCTGCCGGAATTCGAAATCCTGACTGTGCCCGCCGCCAAATGCAAAAAATGTGCGGTCATCAATGGTGAAAATCTCCCCACGCATCATGTGGAAAATATTCGGTGCAATGAGATGCGCCATACCGCCACGCCACCGAACAGTGCGGAAACGATGTTCCAGAATGTCGAAATTCTCGTGACAGCCGTCCACGAAAGCAATGGTAAATGGCTTCTCCCGCAGCTTCCGCAGTGCCATTTGCTCCTGACGGGAGCCGTCCCAGATAAATCCAAAATCTCCGCAGACGATGAGCACATCGCCCGCTTTCATTTTTTTGAACACAGGATCCTTAAACCGTGACAGATCGCCGTGCATATCTCCTGTAATATATACCAAAAGAGAAACCTCCTTATCATCCTTAACTATGTTTCACAGAAACCTATGAAATCTCTTGTTTGCAGTGCCTATAAAGTTATTTTATCACATTCTTAGAAAAAGGTAAATATAATTTTAGAAAAAGTCTTTTCGAATCGAAAATTTTTTGCTATAATAGTATGTGGGATTGTTTTTACTTTCACTATAAAAGAATTTTGAGGAGGGACTGCACTTGATGCGCCTATTCCATTTGACAAAAAGAACCTTTGCAGGAGTTGTTTCCTGTTTGATTGCCGGTGTTCTGCTGCTCTCCGAGTCTGCACTGTGCACCAATGCATATACTTTTACCCCCGACATCACGCTGCATAGTGCAGCAGCCATTTTGTACAATCAGGATACCGAACAGATCCTGTATGAAAAGAACGCCGATCAGCAGCAGGCTGCCGGACATCTGACGCAGATCATGACTGCAATTGTCGTCATGGAAGCCTGTTCTGATCTCGACGGCACCAAGATCACCGTGAACAATGAGCTGTATGCCCCGCTCTATGCATATGAATATGCCGACGATCTCCGCTACGCCGATATTTACAACGGCGATGTGCTGAGTGTGCGGGAGTTGCTGTACGCCCTGATGCTGACATCCTCCTGTGAGTCTGCGCTGGTTCTGGCGGACTATTTCGGCGACGGAGAGATCAACACGTTCGTGCAGGAGATGAATGACAAAGCTGCGGAGATCGGCTGTACCGCAACGACATTCACCAATCCCACCGGTCTTTACGACAGCAGACAACTGACAACTGCACGGGACATGCTGCTCATCACCAATTATGCGCTGCAAATCGATGAGTTCGAAGAAATCGCAACTGCCGTCACATTTTCGCCCAGCATCTCGAACACCACCAACCATCCGGACGCTTCCGCTTGGACATGGACACAGGCAAACGCCATGACACAGGAGACCAGCAACTATTACTACAAGGGTTCCAAAGGCATCAAAACCGGCAACCTTACCAAAACCGGACGGAGCATTATCACAGAGGCAACGCAGGAGGGCAACTCCTATCTGGTCATCCTCCTGAATGCGCCGTTTGTGGACGAGAACGACGAGCTGACCTATTACCACATCGAAGATGCCACCAATCTGCTGAACTGGGCATTTCAAAGTCTGTCCTATGTCACATTGCTGGAAAAGGACGAAGAGATTGCCGAGGTTCCTGTGATGAACTCTGATGGAAACACTTATGTTCTGGTACATCCCAAGGAAAACTGTGTGCTGCTCTGGTGCAGCGATGTGGACACAACAGCGGTACAAAAAACCATTCAGCTGGAGAAAAATGTTCAGGCACCGGTCAAGGCAGGGGAGCAGCTGGGCACAATGGAACTGAAATTCTCCGGCGAGGTTATCGCCACTGTACCGCTTGTTGCCGTCAGCAATATAGACCGCTCGTTCTCCAAGTTTAACGCCTACGCCCTGCAAAACTTCCCGCACTCCCCGTGGTTTCGCTACGGACTGATTGGCGGAAGTGTTTTGACTGTGCTATACATCGCCCTGTGCATCTATGCCTCCTACCGTGCAAAACGCAGTGTCCGGCCGGAAGACCCCATTCATCTGATTCCCCACGTCACGGAGTTCGAAGCACCGAAAAAACAGCAGAACTGGAAGCGCTCGGAAACGGTCTTTTATCATGGTCCGGAGTCCCACGAGTCTGCATCAGCCGAAAAACCGGAATCGGAAAAAGAAACCACAGGTCCTCGCCATTGATTTAAGGAGATGAGCATTTGAAAATCGCAGTCGCACAGACAGAAATTCGGCAAGACGATCCTGCATATAATCTGCAAAAAGCAGAACGCTGGATTGCCGAAGCAGCCTTCAATCAGGCGGAACTGATCTTGTTCCCAGAGATGAGCTTTACCGGATTTTCCAACCACTTGCAACTTCAGTTTGCAGCAGCAGAAACCATCTTCCAACGAATGCAAACGGCAGCCAAGCAGCACCGTATCCACATTGGATTCGGCTGGACTTCCGCTGAATCTGACGGCAGAGGAAAAAACCACTACACCATTCTAACCCCAGACGGCGAATCCTGTTTGGACTACACCAAAATCCACCCGTTCTCCTATTGTCAGGAAGACCGCTTTTTCCAAAAAGGAACACAGCTGGCACACGCTACGATCTCTGGCATTCCTGTCAGCGTCCTGATCTGCTATGACCTGCGGTTCCCGGAGGTGTTCCGCATTGCTGCCCGAAGCGCTGCGCTGATTTTCGTGCCGGCAAACTGGCTCTCCCGCCGAAGCCGCCACTGGCAGATCCTTCTGCAAGCACGTGCTATTGAAAATCAGGTCTACCTGCTGGGTGTTAACTGTGTTGGGACACAGGGTGACTTGCAGTTTGTAGGCGGCAGTCAGCTTGTAGACCCGGAGGGAACTGTGCGTCTGGACTGCGGCTCTGCGGAACAGCTGGCGTATGTCACTGTGGACAGCGACGTCGCCGAATTCCGGCAGGCGTTCCCGACCTATCGGGACAGCCAGACCGCACTGTATGCCGATCTATATCAAACCGTGCGAAACAATCACTGACAGAAAAAGCGGTGGAAAACCGATTCCGTTCGGATTCTCCATCGCTTTTCTTGTACCATGTGATATCAAACGCAATTATTCCTGTGCTGCGTCTTTTTCATAAGTGACTTCCTTGGCCTTCAAAAAGAACGCATGGATTTCCGGATACTTGTCGGCGATGCGCATGGGCTTGATCTTAGTGTCGGTAAAGCAATGAGAGGACGTTGCCACTGCGCAGAGCTTTCCGGTTTCCACACAATAGATATCATAGCGGAGTTCCAGCTTAAAACCGTTGTACTTCGTGATATAAGAGTACACTGCGAGATGCTCGCCAAAGTGCAGCGAATTCTTATAGGTGCAGGAGACACCCAGAACCGGCAGCATCAGCCCCTGATCCTCCATCTCCTGATATCCCACGCCGATCTTTCCCATGAAGTCCACACGTGCCTCTTCTGTCATATGGATGTAATTGGAATGATTGACAATGTCCATGCGGTCGGTTTCGTGATAGAAAACCATTCGTGTATACGGTGTAATCTGCATCTTCTGTACTCCTTTTCTAGGCGCCGATTTCTTTTCTAATAGCATAGCATATTTTTTGAATAAATGCCACCTGTTTTTGTGGACATTCTGTAAAAAGCATTTTGCACTTGGAGATGAACGAATTATGACTCTCACATTTTCCATTCCTGATACCGTTTGCGCCATCATCCAGCGCCTAGAATCCCATGGCTATGAGGCGTATGCTGTAGGCGGATGTGTGCGTGACATGCTCTGCGGGCGCACACCGCACGACTGGGATCTCTGCACCAGCGCACTGCCGCAAGAGATCTGTACGTGTTTCTCGGATCGTCCGCTTATCACCGCTGGCGAAAAGCATGGGACAATTGCAGTGCTGTGGGACAGCGTGCCATATGAAATCACAACATACCGTATTGACGGCACCTATGCTGACGGGCGCCATCCGGAGCAGGTATACTTTGTGCGAAGTCTGAGGGAGGACTTGCGCCGGCGTGATTTTACCATTAACGCCATGGCATACCATCCCCAGCATGGACTGGTGGACTTATACCACGGCGCAGCGGATTTGCAGCAAAAGATAATCCGCTGCGTTGGAAAACCGGAACAGCGTTTCCGTGAGGATGCGCTCCGCATTCTGCGGGGCCTTCGCTTTGCTGCGGTCTATGCTATGCAGCTGGATCCGGAGACGGCACGGGCTTCGCATCTTCTCGCCCCCACACTGCGCCAGATTTCTGTAGAGCGTATTGCTTCAGAGTGTTGTAAGCTGCTGGCTGCACCTGACCCGACAGTGATTCTTCGAGCGTTTTCTGATGTTTGGATGCTGCTGTTTCCGGAGTTGGAATCTGTGCCGTGGGAACAAGCGCTATCTCGAATAAAAGCCGTTCCGGCGGAATGTGTTCTGCGCTGGGCAGCCTGTCTTTACGACATTCCCGGCAAAACCGCACGAAACATGCTTCTGCGTCTTCACATGGAGCGGAAACAAATTCAGGAGATTACCGCATTGCTTCAGCTGCGAAACACACCCATTCCGGAGATGGCGCGTGATATGCGCTGCCTGCTGCTCACAACAAAGCCATCCCTGCTGCAAAAACACATCCTGCTATGGGCAGCAGATCAGCACATTCCTAAGGCACAGTCGCAGCGGGCGAAGCAGTGCCTGACAGAAACCCTCGCCAGCCCCATCTGCTTTCGTCTGAAAGATTTGGCAGTCAACGGCGCTGATCTTCTTGAGATCGGCATCAAAAAAGGACCACGCATCGGCGTGATCCTTCATACGCTGCTGCAAATGACCGCAGCGGAAATTCTTCCCAATCAGAGAGAGTTGCTTTTGCAGGAGGCGAAAGTATTATCGGTTAAGCCTCTGCCGCTTCCGGAAGTACAGCCTCTTCAAGCGCATCCGCTTCGTCCGATTCCTCCGGACGGCCAAGCTCCAGATAGTAATGATTCAGATAATCGTGATAGGACTCCTGAAATTCCTCATCATTCTTCTTGAGTTTGTACAGATACTTGTGAATGTTCTTCTGCTCATCGATCTCAATCAGAACGCCGGCAATGTTGGAGCAGTGATCGGAAATCCGCTCGATGTTGGTCAGCAGATCCTGATAGATATAACCCAGCTCTACGGTGCAGGCATCGTTTTGCAGACGCTTGATGTGACGGTTCTTCAGCTCCACATTCAGCGTATCTACCACTTCTTCCAGCGGTTCTACCTGATGTGCAATGGCAAGGTCATCATTTTCAAATGCCTGAAACGCCAGATTCAAGGTTTGCAGCAGTGCGTCGGAGATAACGTGCAGTTCTCTGGCAGCATCTCCGGAGAAATGAATGCCCTTTTTGTGCAGCTCACAGGAGGACTCCATGATGTTAAACGCATGATCTCCGATTCGCTCAAAATTACCGATACAGTGCAGCATCTTGGAAACCGTGCGGTTGTCGTTCGAGGCGATGCTGTGCTTGCTGATGCGTACCAGATAGGCGTTCAGCTTGTCCTCATACTTGTCGATCTTCTCCTCGTTCTTTCGAATCTGTTCCTCCAGATCCTCGTCATAGTGGAAGAGAATGTCAATGGCAAGCTGTATGGTTTTCTTCGAAAGCTCTGCCATCTCTACAGTGACACCGTGACATGCTTCGATTGCAACTGCCGGTGTTGCGAGAAGACGCTCATCCAGAATGATTTTCTTCTCCTGTACTTCCTTTTCTTTTTTGCTGTCACGAATCAGCAGGTACGCCATCTTTTCCAGCTGCTTGGTAAAGGGAAGAAGCAGCGCAGTTGTCACAATGTTGAATATCGTGTGTACCAGCGCCACGCCTGCCGGATCAATGGCAGTTGCCACAAATCCAAACTGGAAAATCCAGTGCAGAAGATAGAACACCGGCAGAATGATCAGAGTACCGATACAGTTAAAGCAGATATGCACTGCTGCAACACGCTTTGCGTTCTTGTTCACGCCGATGCTGGACATCAGTGCTGTGACACAGGTACCAATGTTCTGTCCCATGATGATGGGGATTGCCATGCCGTATGTCACCTGTCCGGTCAAAGACAGCGCCTGTAAAATGCCCACAGAAGCAGCAGAACTCTGGATAACACCGGTAAAAACCGCACCGACCAAAACGCCCATCAGCGGATTCCGGAATGCTGTCAGCAGGCTGGAAAACTGTTCCGATTCTGCCAGCGGACTAACGGAATCGCTCATCAGCGTCATGCCAGTCATCAGCACGGAAAAGCCTACCATGATGCGTCCGATGTCTTTCGTCCGATTGTGCTTCGCTGTCATAATCATGACTACACCCACCAGCGCAATGATGGGGGAGAAGGACTCCGGTTTCAGCATGCGCAGGAAGATGTTGTCGCTCTCGATTCCCGAAAGACTGAGAATCCACGCAGTCAATGTGGTTCCAATGTTGGAGCCCATCAGAACACCAATGGTTTGGCTCAGCTGCATGATGCCGGAGTTGACCAGCCCTACAAGCATGACCGTCAGTGCAGAGGAGGACTGAATGGCAATGGTGATGCCCATCCCGAGTAAAAGGCTTTTGAACTTGTTGGAAGTCATCTTTTTCAGAATGACTTCCAGCTTGCTGCCCGCAAGCTTTTCCAGGCCGGACGACATGACATTCATTCCGTACAGGAAGAACGCCAGACCGCCCAGCAGGGTAATGACAGAAAAGATATTCATAACTTTCTCTCCTTATTTCAGGGAATTGGCGCAAAAAAGCGCAGACCAAGCCCCCGATTGATAGCATTATTATAGGATCACCGTGTAAATTCTGAACGCATCGTTTGTAAAATCCACGTAAAATATTCCCGATTCCTGTCGGCTCCATCTGTTCCGCTGCTGTTTGCTGCACCCTGATTTTTTGGGTTTCCCTGCACTATTTTTTTCATCGCCTATTGCATTTCCTGCCGTTTTCAGGTATAATATAGAGGATAGGCAAATCGAATTCTTGATTTGAAGTGGAGAACGATATGAAAAAGTGGCACATTCATCAGGCGGATGAAAACATTGCGAAAAAAATTGCGCAGGGCAGCGACTTGTCCTACCTCTGCGCACAGGTACTGTCTGCACGCGGTATTCGGGACATGCAGAGCGCATCGGATTTTTTTCAGTGTGAGAAGCTGGAAGATCCGTTTCGAATGGCAGACATGCAGGACGCTGTAGACTGCCTGAACCAAGCCATTGCAGACGGAACCCGCATCTGCATCTATGGCGACTATGACTGCGATGGTGTGACCTCCACCGTCATGCTGTACTCCTATCTCTTCGAAATGGGAGCAAATGTTACATACCGCATCCCGGAACGTGAGGAGGGCTACGGATTGAACCCAAATGCTGTTCAGGAGATGAAGGACGCTGGCGTGGAACTCATTGTTACTGTGGACAATGGCATCACTGCAATCCGAGAGGCAGAGCTGATCCAATCTCTCGGTATGCGGCTTCTGGTGACAGACCATCACCAGCCGCTCTCGGAGCTGCCGGAGGCGGAAGCAGTCGTAGACCCGCACCGCCTGGATGAAACAGCGGCGTTCCGCAACCTGTGCGGTGCAGGCGTTGTCTTAAAGCTTATCATCGCCATGGAGGGCGGCGACGACACCATTGCAATGGAACAGTACGGCGATCTTGCCGCTATTGCGACAGTCGCCGATGTGGTGGAACTCGCCGGAGAAAATCGGTGGATCGTTCAGCAGGGACTGCGGCTTCTTGCCAACACAGAGCGTCCAGGACTGCTGGCGCTGATGGAAAAGAGCGGGATTCTGGGCAAACCGTTCAGCTCCACCACCATCGCATTTTCTCTTGCGCCACGTATCAACGCATCGGGGCGTTTCGGTTCTCCGCTGACAGCGGTGAAGCTCCTGCTGTGCGAAGATCCGGAAGAGGCTGCGGAGTTGGCAGAAGAGCTAGACCGCCGGAATCAGGCACGCAAAGAGGAGGAAGCTGAAATTCTCCAGCAGATCGCTGCACAGGTACAGGAGCATCCGGAATTGCTGCAGCAGCGTGTTCTGGTATTCGCCGGCGAAAACTGGCACCACGGCGTCATCGGTATCGCTGCCTCACGGCTACAGGAGCGATTCGGCAAGCCGACCATTCTGGTCACCATTGAGGAAGGAACCGCCCGTGGTTCCATGCGTTCATTCGGAGCGTTTTCCGCATTCCGCTGCCTACAGGCATGTGAATCGGTACTCCTGCGATACGGCGGACACCCCGGCGCCGGCGGATTTTCGCTGCCTTCAGATCAGGTGGAAACTTTTCAGGAAATGGTACAGTCTTACGCCAGGGAGAGTTTTCCGGTAATGCCGGAGTTCACGCTGGAAGCCGATAAACTGCTTTTGCCGGAAGAACTGACGCTGGAGAATATTGCTTCGCTTTCCGTCTTAGCGCCATTCGGCGAGGGAAACAGCGTGCCGGTTTTTGCCGTCTGCCACGCTGTGCTCCAGCAGCTTCTGCCGCTTTCCAACGGCGTTCACACCAAACTCCGTGTCACGTATGGCACCATGGCAATGGACTTGCTGCTGTTCCGGACAAGGCCGGAGGAGGTGCATCTTCAGCCGGGCGATGCCTGCGACTTCCTGATTACCGCAGAAGTCACATCGTATCAGGGGAACAACCGGATTTCCGCCATTGTCAAGGACTACCGGAAGAGCGGAACGCCGCAGGCGAAATATCTCGCCGCCAAAAACACCTATGCGCAGTTCTGCCGGCAGGACCCGCTGCGTCCGGCATTCTATCCGGCGATCACGCCAGTGCGTGAAGAACTGATTCAAATTTATCAGAGAATCCCGCTGACTGGAATTGCCATAGACACACTGTTTTTCCAATTGCAGGCGATGCCGCAAATGAACTACTGTAAACTCCGGCTGGCGCTGGACGTTTTCTCAGAACTGGGATTGATACAGCAGGATGTTTGGCTGGAGCAGATCGTTCGGCTTCCCGTAAAGAGCCACGTCGATTTGCAGTCCTCCAAACTGCTGCAAGGGATACAACAAAAAGGAGCGATGTTACGATGAAAAACGAAGTGCAGTCCGGAGAAGAATTTCCGGAAAAAAGATGTACCCAGAAGCCGGTCGCAATCTCTGACTTGACCCACAAGATCTTAGAAACAGACAAGCAGTACGATTTGAGCAAGATCGTATCTGCCTATCAGTTCGCCAAGCAGGCACACGGCTCTCAGACACGTTCCTCTGGTGAACCGTATATCATCCATCCGCTGTCGGTGGCGATGATTCTGGTAGATCTTGGCATGGACACTGATACGATCTGTGTCGGCCTGCTTCATGATGTGGTAGAGGATACCGAGTACACGCTGGACGACATCCGGAAAAAATTTGGGCAGGATGTGGCAGTTCTGGTGGACGGCGTTACAAAACTGAACCGTATTCCCATCTTTGACAAGGAACAGCAGCAGGCAGAGAATGTGCGAAAAATCCTCCTTGCCATGTCCCATGACATTCGTGTGATGATTATCAAGCTGGCAGACCGCATTCACAACATGCGCACGCTCTGCTTCCTGCCGCCCGCCAAACAGCGCCGAATTGCGCTGGAAACCATGAATGTTTATGCGCCCATTGCACACCGTCTCGGAATCCGTACCGTCAAAGAAGAGCTGGAAGACCTGTCGTTCTATTATCTGGACTCCTTTGCCTATGCGGAAATTGAACACATCATGGAGATCAAAAAGGACGAGCGTGAGGCGTTTATCGGCTCCATCAAAGAGCGTATCCGGAAGCGTCTGGCGCAGGAGCACTTTGCCAAGGAACCGATTATTGAGGGACGTGTCAAGAGCATCTACGGCATCTATAAAAAGGTGTATATGGGGCACAAGAGTATGGATCAGATTTTCGATAAGTACGCTGTGCGTGTGATCGTTTCGACTGTCGCCGAATGTTATATGGTTCTGGGTATTGTGCACGATATGTTCCGTCCGCTGCCGAACCGCTTCAAGGATTATATTTCCACGCCAAAGTCCAACATGTACCAGTCTCTGCATACCACCGTTCTTGGCAGAGAGAGTATTCCTTTCGAAATCCAGATTCGCACATGGGATATGCACGTTTCCGCAGAATACGGTATCGCTGCCCATTGGAAGTACAAGGAAGGCATTCAGGGCAAAGATAAAATGGAAGAACGTCTGGCGTGGGTGCGTAAGGTTATTGAAGCACAGCAGACCTCTGACGACGTGGAAGAGATCGTCCGTGCCATCAAGAATGACCTCTCGCCGGAGGATATCGTGGTTATGACACCACGGGGCGATTCCATTTCTCTGCCGGTTGGCTCTACCGTCATTGACTTCGCCTACCGCATCCACACGCAGATCGGACACAAGACCATTGGCGGTAAAGTGGACGGTAAAATGGTTCCGCTGGACTACGAATTGAAAACCGGCGAAATCTGCGAAGTGCTCACCAGTAAAGACCCCAACAAAGGCCCGAACCGTGCCTGGCTGGGCATTGTCAAGACCAACGAGGCAAAGTCCAAGATTCGCTCGTGGTTTAAGAAGGAATGTCGGGAGGAAAATATCACCACCGGCAGAGCAAGTTTGGAGCAGGAGTTCAAGCGCTGTCATATCAATCTGCCGGAATCTGAGTGGGCGGAATTTCTCGCCGATGACCTCAAGCGCCACAACTGCGACACCGTAGAGGATTTCTATGCTTCCATCGGATACGGCGGTATCACACTTTCCAAGATCATGCCGCGTCTGAAAGAGGTTTACGTCAAGACGCACGGTGCTGATGAAGAAAAGGAAAGTGCCGTCACCGTTCCCACCAAAGAGCTGTCGCCGCAGAAGAAAAGCTGTATCATTCTGGACAAGATCAACGACTGCGCTTTCAAGTTCTCCCAGTGCTGCAACCCACTCCCCGGAGAGGAAATCGTGGGCTTCGTGACAAGAGGACACGGCATCTCGGTGCACTCTGTAAATTGCGTCAATTATCAGGCTGCTTTGAAACGCAACGATCCGGAAGAGATGGCACGCTGGCTGCCGGTGCGCTGGTCGGAGAACACCTCTACCGCATTGATTCCCACCAGCATTGAGGTCGTCGCCTCTGACCGTGTGGGTCTGGTCTTTGACATCACAAAAATTCTCTCAGAATCCCATATTCTCATCGTTCACTCGTCCTCCCGCAACCTGCGCAACGGCAATGCGATCTTTGAAGCCAGTGTTCAGGTGGCAGGGGCAGACCAGCTGAAATCCATTATGGATAAGCTGCGCAAGATTCAGGGCGTAATCTCTGTGGAACGTGCAAAAAAGTAAGGAGGAACTGCCATGGAATATCTCAGTCTGATGCTTGGCTCTCTTGCCACCAACTGTTATCTTTTGAAATTGGGCGACGGAAAATGCGTCATCGTTGACATTGGAGAGGGTGCGCCGGTACTCCTGCGCCGTCTGGAAACTGAAAAGCTGACACCATGTGCCATTCTGCTGACGCACGGTCACTTCGACCACATTGCCGGCGTGGAACAGGTGCGGGAAAAGTTTCAGATCCCCGTCTACCTCCATGCGCTGGATGTCCCGATGCTCTCGGACAGAAACGCCAATCTGGCATACTGGATTTCAGACAGTCCGTTTCAGGCAGTGCAGGCGTGGCAGACCGTTGCGGATGGGCAGACACTCACCATTGCGCAAAAAGATTTTACCCTCATTCACACACCGGGACATACACCGGGAAGCGTCTGCTGGAAATGCGAGGATCTGCTGCTGACGGGGGACACGCTGTTCCATATGTCACGTGGCAGAACGGATTTCCCCGGCGGAAGCGATGCCCAGATGCTGGAATCTTTCCGAAAGCTCAAGGCGCTGGAGGGAGATTACCGTGTACTGCCGGGACACAACGAGGAATCCACGCTCTCCTTTGAAAAAGAACACAATCCAACCATGCGAGGTCTTTAACACATGCCAATTGAAGAAACAAAAACACCAAAACCATTTCCCATCGTCTTTTCCGGACACACCCTGAAATATGAGATCGAGTGCATCTGCAAAATCTTTCTGCCGATTCGGAAATTCACATTTTCCTACGATACAACGGAACTGCCAGCTGATGCAGAAGAGGGGGCTGTTCTCACCTTGGAACAGCTGGAATCCTCCACACGTTTCTACGTCCAGGTTCGGTATCTGGGACAGAAACTGGAACAGACGCAGGACTTTCCTCCATGTTCTCCGGAATCGGAGAAGCAGCTCTGCGAGTATCGTTTCAGCGCCATGCTGTTTCGGCTTCTGGAACAGATCACAGACATTCATCCGGCGTGGGGACTGCTGACCGGCATCCGCCCCGTGAAAAAGGTACAACCTCTACTGGAACAGGGGCTTTCGAAAGAGGAAGTCTGTCAGAAGCTCCACGAGAAATACTGGATCTCACCGGAAAAGCTCTCGCTGGTCTATGACACTGCGCTAGTACAACAGCCGTTGCTGGCAAACACGCCGAAGCACGGAATCAGCCTGTACCTCTCTATTCCATTCTGTCCCACACGGTGCAGCTATTGTTCGTTTGTGTCACACTCCATCGCACAGGCACACCAGCTGATTCCCGGCTATCTGGAAAAGCTCTGCGAAGAATTAAAGCTTTGGGGACAGCTGGTACGGGAACAGGGATTGCTGGTGGATACGGTCTATTTCGGCGGAGGTACGCCGACCTCTCTGACTGCACCGCAATTGGCACAGGTACTCACAGCAGTACAAGAGAATTTCGACCTCTCTCATCTGCGGGAGTACTGCGTAGAAGCGGGCAGACCGGATACCATAACACCAGAGAAACTGAAAACATTGAAGCAATTCGGGGTAGACCGCATTTCTGTCAATCCGCAGACCATGCAGGACAGCGTTCTGGAAACCATCGGCAGAAAGCACACCACGGTGCAGACCATTGAGGCGTTCCGTATGGCACGGACAGCCGGATTTGATAATATCAACATGGATTTGATTGCCGGATTGCCCGGAGATACACCGGAGGGATTCCACGATACCTTGGAGCAGATTCTTGCGTTAAATCCGGACAGCATTACGGTGCACGCCCTGACTCTGAAACGTGCAGCAAATCTCTTTGCAGAGGGGGAGAGTCAGGTGCACAATCCGGTGGAACAAATGGTGCAGGAGAGTATGCGGCTGCTGCCGGAGCACGGCTATGCCCCGTACTATATGTACCGGCAGAAGAATACGATCGACAATCAGGAGAATGTGGGCTATGCCCGTGCCGGAAAGGAGTCCCTGTATAACATCCTGATTATGGACGAGAGCCAGTCGATTTTCGGTGCCGGATGCGGAGCCTCTACCAAACTGGTAGAACCCTGCGGTAAAATCACACGAATCCATAACTATAAATTCCCCTATGAATACATCCGGCAGTTTGACCAGCTTATGGAAAAGAAGCAGCAGGTGCGGGAGATTTGTGCGCAAATTCGGGAACAGGAAGAGGCGTAAAAATGAGTTTGATTTGCATCCAGGATCAAGATGAATATTACCAAAACGGAACCTTTGCATCTGTTTTATTTCAGCGTCAGATTCCCATTCACATTGACCCAGAGGCAGATATGGCATATGCGGAGCAGTGTGTGGAACATTTTAACCACCTCTCAGACCAGATGATCGATCAATTTTGTAAGATGGCAATTGCCTATTGTGAGTTCATGCGTGAAGAATGGGCAGAATTTGAAGATATCTATCCGGATATTGTAGAAGCCATTCAGCGTGAAATTCCGAAAAGACTGCATGGGAGAGAAGTGTTGTCATTTTTGACCACGCCCGAAATGTACATTGAACCGCCGGAGGAAGCTGTTTGCGGATATAGCATTTCCAGTGCCTGCGTCTGGGAACCGGAGCATGCACTGGACTGGATCATTCGTGGAGATAAAATTCTCTATGTAGGACCTTGTGAGGGTATGGGTGCATGGCAGGAGGAAGAAGATTATGAAACGATCTTCTGAGCTTTAATGGAAAGAAGAATGTATGGACTTTGATAAAATCGGAAAATATCTTTGTTTTATTTTGCGGCATCATCCGGAGAAAATCGGCATCACGCTGGACGAGCACGGTTGGGCAGATGTGAACGAACTCCTTGCCGGTATTTCAGAACGGTGCCCTTTGTGTCGGGAACAGCTGGAAGAAATTGTTCGTACAGATGCGAAAAGTCGCTATTCGTTCAGTGCAGACGGGCAGCTGATTCGTTGTAATCAGGGACACTCGATTCCAGTAGATGTGGAACTGGAACAGGTGCTGCCGCCGGAATTCTTGTGGCATGGAACGGCAGAACGGTTTTTGCCGGCGATTTTTCAGGAGGGACTGCGGCGAATGAGCCGGCTGTATGTGCATCTGTCTGCCACGCCGGAAATTGCACAGACAGTAGGAGCACGTCACGGAAAGCCAGTGGTGCTGCGGGTGCAGACTGGAAAAATGGCAGAGGACGGCTATGCTTTTTACCGTTCGGTAAATGGTGTCTGGCTGACGGAAGCAGTTCCGGCGAAATATCTGGAAGAAATGAAATAATCGGGCAGCATCGCACAAATGTAAAGCGAATTTTGTGCGGTGTTGCTTCTGTATCAGGCGGTGGAGAGTTGAAAAAGAACGATATTTTTGAAACAGAAATCATTGATATGACCACGGAAGGCAGCGGTGTCTGTCGAGTGGACAACATGGCAGTATTTGTGCCGCATACAGCAGTAGGAGATCGGATTCGAGTGCGAATTGTGAAAGTGCTGAAAAGCTATGGCTTTGGCATCGTGGAAGAATTGCTGGAACCTTCGGCGGATCGTATTTCGCCTGCCTGCCCGTTGTCGCAGTGTGGGGGATGTCTGTTTCAGCACATTACCTATGCCGCAGAATTGCGAGTTAAGGAAAAGGCGGTGCAAGACGCCTTTGTGCGAATTGGAAAGTTGTCGCCAAATTTCCTGCCGATTCTGGGGGCGGAATCTCGATTCAGATATCGCAATAAAGCGCAATATCCTTTTGCAGTGGAGAAATCCGGTACGCCAATTCTAGGCTTTTTTGCGAGAAGAAGCCACCGAGTTATTCCGGTGGAGGATTGTCTGCTACAGCCGGAACTGTTTGGAAAAATTGCAGCAATGGTGCTAGAGTTTGTGCAAAAAAACAGAATTCCGGTATACGATGAAGCCAGCGGAACCGGGGAACTGCGCCATTTGTATCTGCGGTGCGGGCAGCATTCGGGAGAGATAATGGTATGCTTTGTCGTGCGGAAGCCGATTCGGAAAAAATTGATGCCGTTGATACAGAAGCTGACGGAGCAGTTTTCGCAGATACAGAGCATTGTCATGAATTGTAACCCGAAGAAAACCAACGTGATTCTGGGAGATTCTACAGAAACACTGTGGGGGAAAGATACAATTACAGACACTATGTGCGGAAATGCTGTAGATCTTTCGCCGGAGTCGTTTTATCAGGTGAACACGATACAGGCGGAACGGCTTTATGGTGCAGCAAAGGCTTTTGCACAGCTGACGGGGAAGGAACGGCTGCTGGATTTGTACTGTGGTGCCGGAACCATTGGGCTGTCTATGGCAGATACGGTGTCGGAATTGGTTGGCGTGGAAATTGTACCGGAAGCGGTAGAGAATGCCAAGAAAAATGCTGCAAGAGCCGGCGTGGGAAATGCGAAATTTCTTTGCGGCGATGCAGGTAGCATTGCAGCACAATTGGCAGAGCAGGGGATTGCACCAGACGTTATTGTTGTCGACCCGCCCAGAAAGGGCTGTGATGACATCGCAATTCAGGCAATGACGAAAATGCAGCCAAAGCGAATCGTCATGATCTCCTGTAACGCCACCACCGCTGCAAGAGATTGCGCCGAATTAGGAAAATTGGGATATGTGACAGAACAAGTACAGCCGGTGGATTTGTTCCCGGGGACGGGACACGTCGAGTGCGTGGTATTGATGTCAAGAATTACGCAAAAATAACTGAGAAAATGCCTATTTTGCGTGGTTTTTGCAATATCATCAAATCTACGCACTCGGAACATATGCTGTAAGTCAGTTCACGGAAACATATCTGACAGCAAATCTAAGCACTATCAAAATACAGCACTCGCAGGTTGAGTGCTTGAAAATGTTGTATTTCGGGTAGGGTTGAGTGCGTGGATTTGTTGTCACATAGAATCACAAAAAAGCCCTCGCCACTATCGTATTTCCACGACAGCAGCGAGGGTGTTCGCTTATTTCACATATTTACTTCAACAATTACTCCCGACAAAAATTCAAACTCCAATTTATCCCCAAAAACCGTGACTTTTTTCAGCATACGCTTTACCAATGATTCCTCAAAGTTGTTTATTTTTGTCGGCTGCTCATCAATGAAAGATTCAAGTTCTTCAATCCGTTTTAGATAGTCATTTCTCGCATTTTCGCTCATTGTAAGCTCATCTCTCTGCTTGCGGAGAGCATAAATCTCGCTTGCTATGTCGGTGTAGTCCTCATGCTCCTCGGCTTTTGCGACAAGCTGGCGTTCAAGATCTGCAAGTTTTGCATCAATTTCTGCCGTACTTTCGGAATTACCGTCTGTCAGAACGCTCTCGATGTTCCTTTTTAGCTGAAGAAGATACTCTTGCTTTTCTGCAATAATTCTGTTTAGTGCTTCCACAAATGCAGCTTTCAGACCCTCTTCGTTTATTGTCCGTGCGTGGCATCCGTTCTTATCACGCAGCCGTGTCGCACATCGCCACACAATGGATTTTTTACCACGGTTATTCCAGTGAATTCTGTTGAACTGATCTCCACATTCACCGCAGACAATCAGCCTTGTAAAGCAGTGATTCGCCGAAAAACTGCGCTTTCTGCCCTTGCAGTCCTCAACTGAGCCACGCCTTGCCATTTCCTCCTGCACCGCAAGAAACAGCTCTTTCGGAATGATTGCGGGGTGATTGTCGTCAACATAATACTGCGGCATGATGCCCGTATTCTTCACTCGCTTTTTCTGCAAAAAGTCCGTGGTATATGTCTTTTGCAGCAATGCGTCACCCATGTATTTTTCATTTTCCAATATCTTTTTGACTGTGCTGTCATACCAGCGTGTTTTGCCACGACCTGTGAGCATTCCATCACGCTCTAAGCCTTTGGCAATTTTGATACAGCTTGCACCCTCAAGATATTCACGGAAGATTCGCTTGACTGTTTCTGCCTGTTCAGGATTTATCACCAGCTTTCCGTCAGCGTCTTTATCATAGCCCAGAAAACAGGCGCAATTCACCATAACCTTCCCTTGCTGAAAGCGATATTGCATTCCAATTTTTACATTTTGACTAAGCGATTCCGACTCCTGTTGTGCAAGCGACGCCAAAATTGTCAGCATAATTTCACCGCGCTGGTCGGTGGATTCAATGCCCTCTTTCTCGAAAAACACAGGGATATTCTTGTCCTTCAGCTTGCGGACAAAATTCAAGCAATCCACGGTATTTCGGGCAAAACGTGATATGCTTTTTGTGACAACATAGTCAATTTTGCCGTCCATACAATCCTGAATCATTTTGTTGAACTGCTCACGGTATTTGGTCGAAACTGCTGATATACCGTCATCGGCATATATGCCTGCAAATTCCCATGCAGGGTGATTCGTGATGTAGTCATAATAATGCTCATACTGTGCCTCGAAACTGGTCTGCTGTTCCTCGTTTTCCGTAGAAACTCTGACATAGGCGGCAACACGCAGTTTTTTGACCGTTTCTGTATGCCGTGCGGTGTTGTTGCCGATCTGCGGTTTTGGTGGGATTGTTCTAACCATTTATTTCACTCCTATCAGACTGTATAAATATTCTGCCTGCTTTGTAAAATTTTCTTGCGGTTCTCTTTCATCAGAAAGCACAAAATTTGTGCGTATTACCGGTACTTTTCGTCTTGTCTTTCCCGTAGATTTCTGACGTTTTTGCAGTTCTATCTGAACTCGACTGAATAAATTTTCATCCACGATTTTCGGATAGAAACTGTTACCGATGTAACATTTTCTCTGTAAAAGCTGCTTTACCATACTGTGGGTAATTGGATGTCCGGCTGTTTTTGCGGATTCTGTCAAACTCATGCCCGATACATAATTCTGAAAAATCTGACGGACCTTATCAGCGGCTTCTTCTACAATAAAAATTTTTCCGTCTTTTACTTCGTAGCCGTAGGGAATGTGGCTCATAGCAGTGCCTCCTTTAACGTCAGTCCGCATTTCAGCTGAATGCCGATGCTGTGGCGATCATATACGATTATTTTCTCAATAAAATCCGTTGCAAAAAAGTCCTTAAACTCCGTCTGCATTTCTGCACTGTCAAGGAAATGCAAGAGTTTCTCGGTTTCTGCAACCATTTCGGAATTTCCGGTATCAATCTGACTCAACTGCGTGATCTGCCTGCGAAGCTCCTCTGAACGCTTGTTACTTGCGTTCTGATCCTGAATAAACATTGCAGGCTTGATGATCTTGTCCGCAAGAAGATGCCGAAGAACATCAATTTTTTCTGATTCCTTTGCAAGTTCTACCTTCAATTTCTGAATTTCCTCGGAATTTGCATTGCATTTTTTTAATCCTGCAATATACGGTACAAGTATTATTTTTCTGCCAAAAATCAGCTTGTTCATCATCGTAGTGATCGTTGCTTTCAGTGCATCATCACGCACATATTTCATAGAGCATTTCTGAATGTCATCAATATGTGTGGTACAAGCCCATGCGATTTCAGAACCGTGGTCGTGGATTCTCCGCTTGAAAGTTCCGCCACATTCTCCGCAGACGATAATTCCCGAAAACGGGTATCTTACTTGATATTTGCTGTGTCCTTTGACAATGCCCTTTTCAGCAGCTCGCTGCTCTAAAAGTCGGTTTGCAGTTTCAAAAATCTCACGGCTTATTATAGCCTCGTGATGATTCTCAATGAAGATTTGTTTTGACGAATTTTTGGTTTCATGTCTGCGGAAACTGCCGTCTGTGTAGGTTTTCTGAAAAAGAGCGTCACCCGTGTACTTCTCATTTTTCAGCATATCACGAACGGTGGAAGAACTCCATTTTCCGCCTTTTCTTGTAGGCACGTTTCTTTCACGGAGCAGCTTGCAAATGGAATGTGTGCTGTGTCCGTTTATGGCGAGATTGAAAATCCAGCGGACAATTTCAGCTTCCTGTTTATCGGGTATCATTTCACCATTTTCGTTTTTCACATATCCATAGGGTAAATAGGATTGCTTGTATGTACCGTCCTGAAAACGCTTTCGGATAGCCCATTTTTCATTTTCGGAAATCGAAATAGACTCCTCCGCCGCAAAACTGCTGAAAATGGAAAGCATCAACTCGCTGTCCATATTTCCTGTGTCTATATGCTCTTTCTCGAAGTAAATGAAAATGCCTTTGTCTTTCAAATTACGTGCGATTTGCAGACAATCCACGGTATTTCGGGCAAAACGACTGACTGATTTCGTCAAAATATAATTGATTTTTCCTGCATTGCAATCACGGAGCATATTCTGCAAACCGTTTCTCGTTTCAGATTTTGTTCCGGAAACGCCTTCGTCAAAGTAAAGTCCCGCAAACTCCCAAGTTGAATGGGCTTTGATGTACATTTCATAATGCTTTTTCTGCGCGTCAAGGCTCTCTTTCTGGTCAAGATTATCGGTCGATACTCTTGCGTAGGCAGCCACTTTTTTCTTAGGCGTTTTCGGCTGCGGTCTTGCGTCAATTTTTGTAACAGCCATTGACTTTCCCTCCTTTCGGTATGAACATATTAAATGGTTTTTGACGATATATCAAGTCTTTTCGGCAATAAGTCGGCGTAAAGGGGTGAGAAAGTTTGGCGGTTTAATGCGGTTAATTTGTCATATTCGTCAAAGGAAATCAGTCCTTTTTCAAGCATTTTTTCGGTGAGAGTCTGCACCATAAAATAGCCGAGTTCATCATGATTTTCTTTCATTAAAATGCCCCCATTCATACTTCGGAAAAAAATCAGTTCTTGTGATAAAAATTATCCCGGAGCAGTTTTAACAACTCCGGGATAGAAAAAATTTTGAGATAATCAGATGTCAGATTTATTTACCCAACCAGTCACATACTTGCCAATCGGCGTATTACCACAGTTTTTCAGGCTGTTTGTAATTCTCATTCTTTCGCTGATGACCTTGCCGTCGTACAGATAGAACGTACCGGAACGCTTTACACCGGTCTTTGCAGTAGCGGAGGCATAGAACGTCACATCCTTCAGCGTAATTTTCGTACCCTTTGTGTAGGACTTTGCATTGCTGAAAACAACATTCCCATTTGCATCAAAGACAGAATATCCCGTCTTGCAGGCTTTTTTCGCATTTTCCAATGAGGAATATGCCCCAATCTGCGACTTAGCATCAGCCCATGTTTTTCTTACTCGATAAAGCTGTTTTGCAGGTGTAGGAGTTGCCGGTGTAGAACCAGAATTAAGATAAGATTGTACCTTAGCTTTAAAAGCTACCCAATGAGGCAGAATGTACGCAGGACACATCTTGTAAGGATTTCTTGCAGTATTGAGATAATCCACAGTACCCGATTTTCCGTCCCTGACATTGAGCCAGTGGGTGTGGGTAAAGAGGTGGTTAATATCAAGATTGTATTTCTTCAGCAAAGCTGCCGCCAATCTTGCACAATTGCCCTCAGACTTCTTATCTGTCACATTATACGCAGATGACATAATACACTCGATCGCAATTGTTTTACGATTGCCATTGCCACTACCATCAGCGGCGTGCCAGCCGCTCAGACTGTGGGGCAGATTCTGCCATGCACAGACATTGTCCACATAGTAGTGCACACGAACATCGTTCATGTTGTTATTGACGGTTGCCCTTGTGTACTGTTCCGCAGGGGTCGTGCCGCTTGCTACTGTGATCCAGTCGGTGTTATGCACGGTCACACCGATGATTTTGCCCTC
>NZ_FR898075.1:76342-76520 GCF_000437175.1 Ruminococcus sp. CAG:330
GAAGCAGAGGGCATATCAATGTGGTTGGGATTGTGTTTGGTGAGTAAATACTCGTTGATTTTTACTCCGTTCAGAGTCGTTGTTGCATCTGGTCTTAAAATAGTCATATTACTTGTCCTCCTTGTTTGATTTTTCTTCGTTTCTGCCGATTTTTGTTTGCAGAACATCAATTGCTTTT
>NZ_FR898076.1:0-5620 GCF_000437175.1 Ruminococcus sp. CAG:330
AAGACGTAGATAGACGCCTATGAACACGAGCTCTCACCCACGGACACAGATTTCGTGTCCCTGTTGTTCTGGAAAGGAGTTTGTCCATGAAAACGTTGATCCTTGCTTACGAGAATGCCTGCAAAAGTCTGGAATCCAGAATCCTCCAGCTGCGTGAGATGATGAAAGCCCCCCATCTGCCCCAGCGGGAGCGGGACAGTCTGGAGCAGCGCCGCCGGCTGATGGTCACGGAGATTCGGGAGATGCGCCAGAGCATCGAACAGATGCGCGGCTATCTGCCGGAGGAAGGGAGGGAGTTCCTTGCGCATGAAAAAGAATGACTGGAGCGGTCTGCTGTTTCCTGAGGAATCACAGGTGCCGTCCCGAGGTTCCCGCCGCTTTGCACGTTACATTGCAAAAAATATCATCAAAAATGAACTTTCCCCAAGACAAAAGCAAATTCTTGTGCTATACTATAAAGAGCAGAAGACGATGCCGGAGATCGCCGCAGCGCTGGGGATCACCACATCCACCGTCTCCCGCACGAGAAAACGTGCCTGCACTTCAATTCAGAAAAAGCTGCAGTCCTACGGGCTGTACTAGGAGGTTTCCCATACATGACAACACCCGTCTACGACTTTTTGACCGCATACGCCGCACAAGACAACACCCGCCTGCACATGCCCGGCCATAAGGGACGGCTTGGCGCACCGGCACTTCAGGAGGCGGCAAAGCTGGATCTCACCGAGATCACCGGCGCAGACAGCCTGTTTGAAGCCGACGGCATTCTCGCCGAGAGCGAGGCAAACGCTGCCTCCCTCTACGGCACTGCCTATACCCTCTACTCCTGCGCCGGCTCCACCCTCTGCATCCAGACCATGCTCCTGCTGATGAAACAGGAGGGGCGCACGGTGATCGCTGCACGCAACGTCCACCGTGCCTTCCTCAATGCCTGCGTGCTGCTGGATCTGCCGGTACAGTGGGTGTACCCCCAGGAGAGCGACGGCATTCTCTCCGGCAGCTATGCGCCGGAGGACTTCGAAAAAATTTTACAGCAGCTGGGCCGTCCGGCGTGCATCTATCTCACCTCGCCGGACTATCTGGGACGCACCGCAGACATCGCCGCTTTTGCCGCACTTTGTCAGCAGTACCACGCACGCCTGCTGGTGGACAACGCCCACGGCGCACATCTGGCGTTTCTCCCCAACCGCTGCCACCCCATTCAGTTGGGAGCGGACTACTGCTGTGACTCCGCCCACAAGATGCTGTCCGGACTCACCGGCACCGCCTACCTCCATGTGCGCAGCGACATTGATGCCACACCGGAACGGGTGCGCAGTGCCATGGCGATGTTCGCCAGCACCAGCCCCTCCTACCTCATGCTGGCTTCGCTGGACTGGTGCAACCGGGAGCTTGCCTCTCCGCTGTTTCGGGAGCGGCTGGGGGGTGTCGCCGAACGGCTCCAGCAGTCGCCGAACGGCTCCAGCAGCTGCGCTGCATCCTCTCCCAGAAATACGTCTTTGCGGACAGCGAGCCAATGCATCTGACCATTGACGCTGCCGCCAGCGGTTTCTGCGGAACAGAACTGGAAGCATATCTGCAAAGCCGGCACTTTATCTTAGAATACGCCGACTGCTACCATGTGGTCATGCTGTTCTCCGCCGCCAACACGCCGGAGGAGATCGCCGCACTCCAGCAGGCGCTGGAGGACTTCGCACCGTCCCAGCCGCCGGCGGGACAGAAATTCCGCCTGCCCCATCCGGAAACCGTCTGCGGCATTCGGGAGGCTGCGCTGGCACCGCAGGAGATTCTGCCCGTCCAGCACAGCGCCGGACGCATCTGTGCGGCAGTCAAAGTGCCCTGTCCGCCGGCAGTGCCCATCGTCCTCAGCGGCGAGCGCATTGACCGGGCGTGCATCGACGTCTGTCAGGGCTACGGCATCTCCACCATTCAGGTGGTTCAGTAAGGAGGGAGCATCTTGTCCACACACACCAAATTCTATGGGAACGAGAGCCTGCGCCAGAATCTGCGGCAAATGCAGGCACGGGGACGCATGGCGCACGGCATCCTGCTGCACGGTGCGGCAGGGCTGGGCAAAAAGACACTGGCGGCGCAGCTCATCGCCGGCATGCTCTGTCAGGCGGAACATGCGCCCTGCGGGAACTGCCGCATCTGCCGCATGCTGGAAAAGCAGCAGCACCCCGACGTGCGCTGGGTGGAACACAGCGGCAAGCTGGGCGGTTTCTCTGTGGAAACAGTGCGCAGCGTCTGCACCGATCTGGCAATTCCGCCCAGTGAGGGGGATGCCAAGTTCTATGTCTTTGCCGACTGCGACGCCATGGATCCACGGACGCAGAACCTGCTGCTGAAAGCCGTGGAGGAGCCGCCGGATTACGTTTATTTTCTGTTCACCGCAGAATCCCCTGCCGTCCTGCTTCCCACGGTGCGCTCCCGCATTGTGTCGGAGGCGGTGTTCCCCGTCACCGAGGCGGAATGCCGTGAGGCGCTGGGCGAACGGGGCTTTTCACCGGAGGCGTGCGAAGACGCAGTCGGCGTATTCCACGGCAACATCGGGCGCTGCCTCGCCTATCTGGAAGAGGATGCCATGCGGGAAACTGTTACATTGACAAAAACCGCAATTAATAGTATAATAAAGAAAGACGAATATACCATGCTGCAAACGGCAGCGGCGCTGGGAAAAGACCGCAGCCGTGCCATGCAGTTTTTACTGTTATTGGACCGCACCATTCGGGATGCCATGGTGCGAAAGCATCAGCCGGATGCGCCCTGCATCGGCTGTGACGCAGAGGGAGCTTCCCTGCTGGCAAGGCAGCTCTCCTCCTCCGGTGCGCAGAACATGCACCTTGCCGTCAACCGGGCCTATGCAGCGCTGGCGGCAAATGTCAACCTGCCTCTGGCACTGTCGGCACTGTGCGCCGCCTGTATGGATGCCGGAACTGCGTCCTCTCTCCGAAGCCAGAAGAAAGGAAGAAAACTTCTATGATCGAAATCATCGGCGTCCGTTTCAAAGAGGGCGGCAAGGTCTACTATTTCTCCCCGCAGAACAAACAGTTCCGGCAGGGCGACCTTGTCATCACGGAAACGGCACGCGGAACGGAATGCGGCGAGGTCGTCATTCCCAATAAAAAAATTCCGAAGTCCGAGGTGACTGCGCCCCTCAAGCCCATTCTGCGGGCTGCCACACGGGACGACCGGCGCATTCTGGAACAGAACCGCCGCAAGGAAGCCCGTGCGTTTCAGGTGTGCGAGGAAAAAATCGCATTCCGCAAGCTGAAAATGAAGCTGGTAGACGTGGAGTGCACGTTCGACAACAGCAAGCTGCTGTTCTACTTCACGGCGGACAACCGTGTGGATTTCCGGGAACTGGTCAAGGATCTGGCGGCAGTCTTTCGCACCCGCATCGAGCTGCGGCAGATCGGCGTGCGGGACAAGGCGAAGATTCTGGGTGGTCTGGGCATCTGCGGCAGAGAGTTCTGCTGCAAGGGGCATCTGCTGGACTTCCAGCCCGTGTCCATCCGCATGGCAAAGGAACAGGGTCTGTCTCTGAATCCCACCAAGATCTCCGGATGCTGCGGCAGACTGATGTGCTGTCTGAAATACGAGCAGAACGTCTATGAAGAACTGCTGCGCATCACGCCGAAGGTCGGCGCACTGGTGGCGCTGGAGGACGGCACCCACGGCAAGGTCTGTGAGGCCAATCCCCTCACCGGCGAACTGAAAATCATGCCGGACAAGGCGGATGTTCCGGTGAAAGCCCATCGGGATTCCGTCAAGGTTCTGCGGGACGGCAGAATCAAGGTCAATCAGGCAGAACGCAAAGCATTGAAATCGCTGGAAGATCAATAAGAGCCTGTTTCGCATCTTTTTCTATACGTCTTTCCGGCAGATTTTGCCGGTGACTGCGTCAAAAATCCTTGCCATACGGAAGTATGCCTGCGAATTTTTTCCTTGTCACCGACAAAATCATACTCAAAAATCCGCACAGAAAAAGATACGGAACAAGCTCTAAGTGCGATTTCGGATAGAACCGATTCCGGTTCCGAAAAAGAAGTGCGGAAATTCCGCACGTAAAATAGGAGGTTATTTCCCATGCCATCAACACAACCATCTCGTCAGCAGCCCCCCAAGAAGCACGGAAACCGCCGTGTGCGGTACGACCGCATTCTGGCAGTTCTCTTGATTTTCATCGTGCTAATCGTTATCCTCACCAAATGCTGCACCAGCTGCAGCAAAAAGAAAAACAACGCTGAAACACCGCCGGTCACCACTTCCGCACAGACAGAGGCGCCGACGGAGGCAACCACTGAGGCAGGCTACAGCAGCACCGTCTACCTGAGTCCGTCCAACCAGACCGACAACAAGTTCTACACTGGCGACACCACCGAGGCTGCGGTCTGCCGCATTGTTGCCGAAAAGGTCAAGACCATTCTGGAACAGTCGGGTTACACCGTTCTGATCGCCGGCGAAAACGACACGCTGGAGACCAAGACCGCTATGGGCACAAACAATCTCGCCGCCTATGTTGCCATCCACACCAATGCTGGCGACGGCGTAGGCACGGACTGCTACTACAACGGCAACTCCGCACAGAGCAAGGCACTGGCGCAGGCAGTCTATGATCCGGTGGCAGAGCTGACGCCCACCGACGACGGCGGTCTGATCGACGGCGCACAGTCCGGCTCGGATTCGCAGGTCTATGAGGTCAGCAGCAACCAGAGCCCTGCCTGCCTCATCGAAATGGAATACCACGACGGTCCGAATGTGGCACAGTGGATTCTGGACAACGAGGACAAGCTGGCACAGGCCGTTGCCACCGGTATTCTGAACTATCTCCGTTCCGCAACCAGCACACAGGGAGGCACCACAAATGGCATTGCAGCAACCACAACCGCCGCTTCCGACGCACTCGGCGGAGAATCCGGCATGGATGCACTCACCACAACCACAACAGCCCAAGGTCAATTATCAGTCGGAAACTGACCGCATCCTACAGCACCTGCCGCAGGATCGTGTCCCGACGCTCTTCCTCCACGCCTGCTGCGCACCGTGCAGCAGCTACGTGCTGGAATATCTCAGCCGCTGCTTCTCCATCACGCTGTTTTTCTACAACCCCAACATTGCACCGGAGGCGGAATATCTGCACCGAAAGGCGGAACTGCAGCGGCTGGTGCGGGAGATGCCGCTGGGCAATCCGGTGACCGTTCTCGACGGCGATTATTTCCCGGAACGGTTCTACGCCCTCGCCAAAGGGCTGGAACAGGAACCGGAACGGGGCGCACGCTGTCAGAAGTGCATCGGGCACCGGCTGGAGGAGACGTTCCGGACGGCGGCACAGCAGCCGCAGCTGCCGGACTTCGTCTGCACCACGCTGAGCATCAGTCCCCACAAGGACGCCGTGTTCATCAACACCGCCGGCAATGCGTTGGCGGCGCAGTACGGCATCTCATGGCTGCCCTCGGACTTCAAGAAAAAGGGCGGCTATCAGCGGTCAATCGTATTATCCAGAGAGTACGACCTCTATCGGCAGAACTTCTGCGGCTGTGTCTACAGCCGGCTGGAGGCGGAGCGGCGCATGGCACAGGAGTAAGAACCTGTCTTCACAAGCGTATACACGTGTCTT
>NZ_FR898077.1:0-559 GCF_000437175.1 Ruminococcus sp. CAG:330
AAGCACCGTGAATGCGAGTATCTCAAGAAACTGTACTTCCGGAGTACGGAGGCTGCCAATCGGCTTCGCACTGCTATGAAGGCCTGCGAGGAAACAGAAGATGCGCTCCGAAACAGCAGCGGCGGAAAGACGCTGATCGAATCCATTGTACTGTGCCGGCTCATGATCGCCAAGCTGGAAATGCGTATTCTGGAAAACGCTGATAACCTCGAACGCTATATTCGGGATTCCGGTGCGGAGGGAAGAGCCTGGTACGAGGCGCTGAAATCCATGGAAGAGGAGAGCGAAGAGATGCACGGCGAATAATTTTCCATACCCTCAGACGAGCGGTGTCCTCTATGCACAGAGGGCGCTGCCCGTTTTTTTGAACCTCTCGGTATTTTCCAGCGCCTCGCCGTGGTATAATAATCTCAGAAACAATGGACTAACCGGAAATCCGCCCCAAGCGGATTTTCCCGCCAAAAGAGAGGAACTTTTTTATGAAAAACATCACAAATCTGCAAAAGGACACCGGGTACACTCCCGCAAGTCAGGAGACGGACAGCGAGTACGTGCTTTC
>NZ_FR898077.1:611-772 GCF_000437175.1 Ruminococcus sp. CAG:330
GGCTTCTACTACTACATCCAGCAGGAAAGTCTGTCGGATCAGGACGACAAAAACTACACGGTTCCTATCGAGAAAATACAGCAGTTCGAATTGGCCAGTTATGCTGTGTTACACGCTTTCGATCGGGAAAAAGCCGTCATCAGTCTGGATCCGGCATTCTT
>NZ_FR898078.1:0-15280 GCF_000437175.1 Ruminococcus sp. CAG:330
AGGAGCAGAACCATGCGTGTAAAAGATGCGGCAGCGGAGTATTTGGCAAAGGCAGAGGGTCAGTTTTGTTCCGGCGAGGTGCTGGCAGCGCATCTGGGCGTGAGCCGCAACGCTGTGTGGAAAGCCGTGCGTGCATTGCAGGAGGAGGGCTATCCCATTGAGTCCCGAAAGCGCATCGGATACCGGCTGGTGACCGATGCCGACCTGCTGACAGAGGAGGCGGTGCGGGAGTATCTGCACACCCGCACACTGGGGCAGCAGCTGCTTGTGTTTCCGGAGCTGGACTCCACCAATGTCTACTGCCGGAAGCTTCTGCAAAAAGGCGGCAATTGCAGCGGCACGGTAGTGGCGGCGAACTGCCAGACTGCCGGACGCGGCAGACAGGGGCGGTCGTTCTGTTCGCCGGCGGGTTCCGGACTGTATTTCTCTCTGATCCTCCGTCCCCGCCTGCCCTTTCGGGATGCGCCTCTCCTGACGGCGTGCGCCGCCGTCGCTGTAGCACGTGCTATTGACAATCTGTACGGGACACAGGTGCGCATCAAGTGGGTGAACGACCTGTTCCTGAACGGCAGGAAGCTCTGCGGCATTCTGACCGAGGGCGGGGCAAGTCTGGAATCCGGTCTGCTGGAACAGGTGGTCATCGGCATCGGCATCAACATCCGCCACACCAAGACCGCTTTTCCGCCGGAGCTGTGCCGCCGTGTCACTTCCATCGAGGAGGCTGTGCCGGACTGTCACGTCAAGCGGGCGCAGCTGCTCAGCGCCGTGCTGTGCGAACTGGAACAGCTGCTGCCGGATCTCAGCCAGCGCCGTTTCCTGCGGGAATACCGCTCCCGCTCCTGCCTGACGGGGCGGACGGTGGAGATCGAGATGACCGACGGCAACACGAAGAAAGCGTCTGTTGTGGGAATCGCCGACGACTGCGGTCTGATTATCCGCAACCTCAACGGCGACGTGGAAACCCTCTACGCCGGCGATGTCCACATTCGGGAGATGCACGTATAGGCGTGCGATGCTTCCGGAAAAGTAAAAAATGTGTGTGATTTTTTCACAGCACTGGACAAAACAAACAAAATATGATATAATGGGAGCATTGCAATCTGTTGAAATTTCTGAAAATGGCAGAGCGAAGAGAAAGGATGTAACATTGATGAAGATGAAAAATAAGGCAGAAACGGTAAATTGGAAGGGCTTGGAATGCGTACAGCTCACCGCCGGCGGATATACCGCACTGATTGCGCCGGGCATCGGCTCCAACGTGCTGCGCCTGCACGACGATGTAAACGGCATTGAATTTTTCCGCTGGGATGAGGCGAATACCCCCGACGACATTCGGGCATCTGCGGAGGTCTGGGGTCTGCCGACGCTGTACCTGCCCAACCGGTTTGCCGACGGCATTCTGCGCACCTCGGATGCGGAGTATCACCTGCCGGTGAACGAGGCTGCACCGTTCCACAACCACATTCACGGCTTCCTGCACAAGCGTGTGCATACCGTCATTGCGCAGAGCGCCAACGAAGAGGGCGCATGGGTGCGCACCTGCTATGTATATAATGAGAACGACCCGTTCTTCCAGTACTTCCCGCTGCCGTTTACCGCAGAGTTCCTGTTCATGCTGAGCGAGACCGGTCTGGAGTACAAGTTCTCCATCAAGAACCAGTCCCAGCACAAGCTGCCGGTTTCTATCGCCACCCACACCACCATCTCCGCACCGTTTGTGGACGGCGCAAAGGAGGAGGACATTCAGATTCAGGTGCCGGTGGAGGAAAAGTGGATTCTGGATGACCGCTGTCTGCCCACCTGTGAGACCCGCTCGCTGGACGGCTACGACATGCAGTACAAGAACGGCACCACCTGTCCGGTAAAGCGTGTGGTGGACAACGACATGTACACCGGCGGAAAGCTGACGTTCCGTGGCAGACCGTTCCGTGGTGTGCTGATGACGGATTCCGCCAGCGGCAAGGGCATCGGCTATGAGGTCTCCGATGCATACCGTTTCTGGATTCTGTGGAACGACCGGGGCGAAAAGCACTATTTCTGTCCGGAGCCGATGACCGCCATGATCGATGCGCCCAACCTGAAGCTGCCGGCAGAAAAGACCGGCTACTGCGAGCTGGTGCCGGGTGAGAATTTCCATGTGGCACAGCATTTCTTCACCATCGTTTAAATGCCCGTAAAATCCGGAAATAATTTGAAAAAACACTTGTATTTCTGAATATATTGTGTTATAATGAAAGCACTGGCTGCCTGGGCGAGTCGGCTTCCGGTCGTTCCAGCAGCATGAAAATCTTGAAAATCTGAAAAAAGGAGTTCCCTCAATGAAATTTGGCTATTTTGACGACGCAAACAAAGAATACGTCATTCAGAATCCGAAAACCCCGTATCCGTGGATCAATTACCTCGGAACACAGGAGTTTTTCTCCCTGATCTCCAACACTGCCGGCGGCTATCACTTCTACAAGGATGCCCGTCTCCGCAGAATCACCCGTTACCGTTACAACAACGTACCGGTTGACATGGGCGGCCGTTACTTCTACATCAAGGACGGCGAGACCGTATGGTCTCCGGGCTGGTCTCCGGTCAAGACCGATCTGGACGCTTACACCTGCCGTCACGGCATGGGCTACACCGTCATCTCCGGCAAGAAGAATGGTATCTCCGCAGAGGTCACCTTCTTTGTGCCGCAGAACTATAACGGCGAGATCCAGAGTCTGGTTCTGAAGAACGAGGGCAGCGGGGCAAAGACGATCAAGCTGTTCTCCTTCATTGAGTGGTGTCTGTGGAACGCACAGGACGACTCCACCAACTTCCAGAGAAACTTCAACACCGGCGAAGTGGAGATCGAAGGCTCTACCATCTTCCACAAGACCGAATATAAAGAGCGCCGGAATCACTTTGCATTCTACACCGTAAACGATGCCATCGACGGCTACGACACCGACCGTGAGAGCTTCCTCGGTCTGTACAACGGCTTCGAGAATCCGCAGGTCGTTGCAGCCGGCAAGGCTTCCAACTCCGTGGCAGACGGCTGGTCGCCCATCGCCTCCCATTATAAGGAAATCACCCTGGCTCCGGGCGAGTCCAAGCAGCTGATCTTCATTCTGGGCTACGTAGAAAACCCGAAGGATCAGAAGTGGAACGCAGACGGCAGCATGAACAAGTCCCGTGCATACGAGATGATCGAACAGTACAACACACCGGAAAAGGTTGCTGCTGCACTGGCTGAACTGAAGGCAATGTGGGATGCGCTGCTGTCCAAGTACAGCGTCAAGACTCCGGATGACAAGATGAACCGTATGGTCAACATCTGGAACCAGTATCAGTGCATGGTTACCTTTAACATGTCCCGTTCCGCTTCTTACTTCGAGAGCGGTATCGGCCGTGGTATGGGCTTCCGTGACTCCAACCAGGACCTGCTGGGCTTCGTACACCAGATTCCGGACAGAGCAAGAGAGCGTCTGATCGATCTGGCTTCCACACAGCTGGAAGACGGCGGCTGCTATCACCAGTATCAGCCTCTGACGAAGAAGGGCAACAACGAGATCGGCGGCGACTTCTCTGACGACCCGCTGTGGATGATCCTGTCCGTAGCTGCATACATCAAGGAATCCGGTGACTACACCATTCTGGATGCTATGGTACCGTATGACAACGACGAGTCCAAGGCAAAGACCATGATGGATCACCTGGAGAAGAGCTTCTTCCATGTCGTAGAGAACGTTGGCCCTCACGGACTGCCGCTGGCAATGCGTGCAGACTGGAACGACTGCATCAACCTGTCCTGCTTCTCTGACGAGCCGGGCGAATCTTTCCAGACCTCCACTTCTCCGAAGTACGGCGAGGACAAGTATTCCAAGGTTGCAGAATCCATGATGGTTGCTGCACTGTTCACCTATGCAGGTCCGGAATACGTGGCAATGTGCAAGAAGAAGGGCGACGAAGCCGGCGCTGCCAAGGCACAGGCTGCCATCGACCAGATGAAGAAGAACATTATGGAATACGGCTGGGACGGCGAGTGGTTCCTCCGTGCGTATGATGACTTCGGCAAGAAGATGGGCTCTCACGAGTGCGAAGAGGGCAAGATCTTCATCGAGCCGCAGGGCTTTGCCGTTATGGGCGGCTGCGGTAAGGAGACCGGCGCTGACTTGAAGGCTCTGGAGAGCGTAGACAAGTGGCTGAACTCCGAGCACGGTCTGAGCCTGAACCAGCCGGCATTCACCAAGTACTACATCCAGTACGGTGAGATCTCCACCTATCCGGCAGGCTATAAGGAAAATGCCGGCATCTTCTGCCACAACAACGCATGGATCATCTGTGCAGAAGCATTCGTTGGCCACGGCGACAAGGCATTCGAATACTACAGCAAGATCGCTCCGGCATACCGGGAAGAGAAGTACTCCGACCTGCACCGCACCGAGCCGTATGTATACGCACAGATGATCGCAGGTAAGGACGCAAAGCGTCACGGCGAGGCAAAGAACAGCTGGCTGACCGGTACTGCTGCATGGAACTTCGTAGCAGTTTCCCAGTACATTCTGGGTGTCATTCCGGATTGGGACGGCCTGAAGATCGATCCGTCGATCCCCCACGAGTGGGATGGCTTCACCATTTCCAGACAGTTCCGCGGTGCAACCTACGATGTCACCGTCAAGAATCCGAACCACGTTTGCAAGGGTGTGGTATCTGTTACCGTTGACGGCAAGGCAATCGAGGGCAACGTGCTGCCGGTATTCGCCGATGGCAAGAACCACGCTGTTGAAGTGGTAATGGGCTAAATCACAGGAACAAAGAGCGGTGCGTCCGTAAGCTTGCTTGCGGCAGCGTAAACGCTTGTATCGGGAGCAGAGCATGGATTCGTCCGGCTCTGCTCTTTTGTTTTGGCGGTGCCGAAAAAAGTGCAGGTTTCGCCGCTGCTCCGAATATGTGAATTTCTGCATCTATATTGCACAAATCCAAAGAATCTGTTTTGTGCTTTTTGCTATTTTTTCCAAATTCCATGCGTGGAAAACGAGAAATTCTATTGACAGTGTGCAAGAAAAATGATACAATGAAACTACTAAAATAACATAAGGAGTTCGATACCCATGAAGTTTATGAAGAAACTGCTGAGTGCAGTGACCGCTGCGGCAATCGGTGCGACTATGACCACCGCTCTTTCCGCAGGCGTTTCCACTGCATCGGCGGCAAGCAAGACCGCTGTAGAACTGGTGGAGGATATGGGTCTGGGCTGGAACCTGGGCAATGCGCTGGATTGTACCAACACCTGGACAGATTCCCCCACACCGGAACAGATCGAAACCGCTTGGGGGAATATTTCCACCACCGAGAGCATGATCAAGGAAGTCAAGAAAGCGGGCTTCAACACCGTTCGTATTCCTGTCACCTGGTGGGATATGACCGGTAAGTCCGGCACAGCAAGCATGGATGCCTTTGACGGTACCGTTGGCGAGGCGTATCTGGCAAGAGTCAAGGAAGTCGTGGACTACTGCGTGAAGAATGACATGTATGCCATCATCAACACCCACCACGATGAGGAATGGGAAAAGGATACCTCCAAGATCGGCACGTTCGAAAAGCTTTGGAAGCAGATTGCAACCTATTTCAAGGACTATGATGAGCATCTGGTGTTCGAGGGTATGAACGAAGTCAGCTTCTCCACCAGCGATGCTATGACCTATAACCAGAAGTTTGTGGACACTGTTCGTGCAACCGGCGGCAACAATGCAGACCGTCTGCTGATCTGCACCGCAGACAGCAACAACACTGCAAAGGCTCTGTCCAGTCAGTTCTCTATGCCCACAGACAGTGCCAACATGCTGGCAGTTTCCGTGCACTACTATGAGCCGCCTACGTTCTGCGTTGCAGACACCACCTCTTCCTGGGGCCATCGGGAGACTTGGGGCACAGCTGCGGATTACAGCAAGCTGGAAAATGACTTCAGCGACCTGAAGTCCAAGTTTGTGGACAGCGGCGTCGGTGTTATCATCGGCGAGTACGGCGTTTGCAATGCCGACAAGTATGGCGTAAACACCACCCCGTATAACAAGGATCAGGAGTCTGTGGAGAAATTCCTCAAGGCTGTGGCATCCACCGCTTATGACATGACCGGCGTTTGCCCCGTCGTATGGGACGACTCCAACTCCGGTACTATCTGCCTGTTTAACCGTAAGACGCTGAGCTGGTTTGATGACAATGTAAAGCAGATCTATTCCGACATTGCAAACGGCGGTTCCACCAATCCAGACAAGAAAAAGACCGACCGTGTCACCATTCAGGGCAGCGATATCACCGAACTGGACGACAAGGGCAAGGAGTTCCTGAATGTAGACCTGAAGCCCTATAAGGACTTGGGCGTGAACCTGATCTCCGTTGTCGTAGACTATAAGATGACTTCCGCAAAGAAGTCCTCCCAGTGCAGCGGCAACATCAACATGAGCTTCAATGTCAGCGATGCGGACGGTAAGATCCACTGGGTTTCCTTCGACAACACCATCGGCCCGAACGACACCATCTCTACTTTTGAGTTCCCGGTAGGCACCGGAGATTATCCGACCGCAAGAGATGATGCCGGCAACATCACAGAAACCGTTTCTGCAACACTGGATATGGATTACCTGAAGATTCAGAACTGGTGGACTTGGTCTGCTGCAACTGGCGATACTGTGACTGTAGACCTGAACGCTGTTACCCTGATCTTCGACAAGGAATTCTATGTCGACGACAATCCGGACACGACCACAACCACAACCACCACTTCTCAGACCACCACCACAACGACCTCCGCTACCACGACTACCACCAGCGCTACGGTTACAGAGCCGGCTGGCAAAGTATATGGTCAGGTATATCTGGCAGGTCAGGGCGGCACATACCAGTTCTGGAATGTGGACAGCGACGGCGTGGTTCCGGTAAACATCACCGGCAACGGCACCTATACCGCAGAGTATGACATTATGGAGGGCGACGGCACCGGTTCTCTGGAGTGCCTGATTCTGGACTCCAACATCAACCTCTATCAGTTCCTGCCAGAGAGCTACAAGACTGTTGACAGCGCAACAGCGGTTAAGGACTGCGGCGTTACCTTCAACGTTCAGAAGATCACACTGGATGGCGTGGATCTGGCATACACCGGTCCGACCGATGGCTCTATGTGCGTAGCCAACGACAGCACTTCGCTCCGCCGGAACATCCTGAACACTTGGACACAGCCCAGCATCGAGGACATCAACGGCAAGGATCTCTCTCTGACCAGCTGCCTGAAGGTGACCTTTACTGTTGCCGGTCTGCCGGGCGGTGAAGAAGTTACCACTGAGCCGACTGCCACAACGACCAAGGCAACCACAACTACCACAACAACACAGGCAACCACCACTACTACAACAACACAGGCAACTACCACTACCACAACAGCTGCGACTACCACAACCTCTTCCGCACCGACCACAACCGTCAGCTTTGATTCCTCCGCTTTCTACGGCGATGTGAATCTGGATGGCAATGTGGATCTGGCAGATGCCGTTCTGCTGAACAAGGCAGTTGCCGGTACCGTTGTTCTGAACGAACAGGCTGCCAAGAATGCAGACTGCAACAGCGATGGCGTGCGGGATGCAAACGACAGCATGGTTCTGCTGATGTTCCTCGTACATCTGGTGAACGACCTGCCGCACGTGGGCTAATCCCCAGAAAATTTGCAGCAATTCCATGTAAAACCGTGAAAAAAGTACTGAATCCGTCTGAGACGGGTTCAGTACTTTTGCTTTGTTTAGAAATAAACAGATTTGTGGAAAACCTTTGTAAGAAATGACAAACGCAAGAAAAGCGCTTGTTTTTTCCGCTTTTTGGGAGGTTTTGATTTTGATCTTTCATTAAAACTGATGAATACTTATCATTTTTTCACGCAATGTTGGTTTCTTGTGAAAAACGCAAAAAAACATGCAACATTCAGAAACAGAAATCGTCTGGAAAAATAATTGACTTTTTGAAATGACTGAATTATAATAAGTGGTAGAGCGAGTGTACTGCTGTACAGGGCGAACGACTTCTCAGGAAGGACGATTTTTCTCGAAATGGCGGTGACGCTGCTTTGATTTTGTAGCGCATGGATGCACTACAGGAAAAGGTGGTGGATGCAATGGGTGAAGAACTACAGGAACAGCTGCAAAACAAGATCCTCTGGGAGAGCCCTTTTGATGTGCCGTTGCTCGGGCCGATTCACATTAGTGAATCCGTGGCCATGACCTGGTTTATTATGGCGATCATCATGGTGCTGGTGCTGGTGCTGACCCGGAATCTGAAACTGATTCCGGGAAAGCGGCAGGCGTTTGTGGAGGCTGCCGTCACATGGATGACGAACTTTTTTGTCGGCAACATGGGCAAGGCCGGAAAACGCTATGTGCCATATCTGAGCACCGTTTTGATCTATCTGGGCGTGGCAAATATGATCGGTATGTTTGGCTTCGGCATGAAGCCGCCGACCAAGGACATCAATGTTACCGTGGCACTCGCAGTTATGAGTATTATCTTGATTGAAGCATCTACGTTCCGGGCGCAGGGCGGTTTGAAGGGCTTTTTGAAGTCCTTCACCAAGCCGATGGCACTGCTGGCACCGCTGAATGTGATGGAAATCGCAATTCGGCCGCTGTCGCTGTGTATGCGACTTTTTGGTAACGTTCTGGGCGCATTCGTTGTCATGCAGCTGATCGAACATGTCTGCGCAGTCATTGTGCCGATGGTGTTCAGCATGTACTTTGATGTCTTTGACGGTCTGATTCAGGCATACGTTTTCGTGTTCCTGACATCACTGTTCATGGCAGAGGGCATGGAAGTCGAGGAAGAGGAAAAGGTGCCGAAACTCCAGCGGGCATAGCCCCATGGTTTCGGCGGCAAGGAGAAAGGAGGATTCCGCTATGATAGGAGCAGGAATCGCAGTATTGACCGGTATCGGCGCAGGCTTTGGTATCGGTATCGCAACATCCAAGGCAGCAGAGGCCATCGCAAGACAGCCGGAAGCTGCCGGTGCAATCAACAAGGCACTGCTGCTGGGCTGTGCGCTGGCAGAGGCAACCGCTATTTACGGCTTCGTTGTTGCCCTGCTGATGGTTATCATGAAGTAAGGCTTTGATACAAAGAGGAGGAACGAAAAATGATTGGAGCAGGTATTGCAGTTTTGACCGGTATTGGTGCCGGCTTTGGTATTGGTATCGCAACTTCGAAGGCAGCAGAAGCCATCGCAAGACAGCCGGAGGCTGCCGGTGCGATCAATAAGGCATTGCTGCTGGGCTGTGCGCTGGCAGAGGCAACCGCTATTTACGGCTTCGTCGTTGCTCTGCTGATGGTTATCATGAAGTAAAGCACACAAACCAAATCTGAGAGAAAGGAGCACGGCTTCGGAGAAGCTGTGAGAATGGATATGTTAGATTTTGATGTTTGGACGATCGTGTTTTCTGTCATCAATATCCTCGTGCTGTTTTTCTTTCTGAAAAAATTTCTCTTCGGAAGAGTCAATGCCATGCTGGAGAAGCGGGCACAGATGGTGCAGGCAGATCTGGATCAGGCAAAGCAGAGCACACAGGAGGCAGAGCAGCTCAAGAGCGAGTATGAGGCAACGCTTCAGGGTGCCAGGGATGAGGCAAAGAAGCTGATTGCAACGGCACAGCAGACGGCTCGTGCACAGGGCGACCAGATCACGGCGCAGGCACAGCAGCAGGCGGATTCCATGATGGCAGAGGCACAGAAGGAGATCGAAAGAGAGCGGAAGCGTTCTCTGGAAGGCGCACAGAACGAGATCGCCGCACTGGCACTGGCAGCAGCAAGCAAGGTTGTTGGCAGCACCGTGGACAGCGACACCAACCGGGAAATGGTTGACGCATTTCTGGCAGAGGAAGGGGCAGCAGAATGACAAACGCCGCAGCAGTATCGTATGCCGCAGTGTTGTTGGACCTCGACGTTGCACCGGAAATGGTGGCAGAAGCGGAACAGACGTTCCGCACGTATCCGCAGCTGACCGATGTGCTGAGCAACCCAACGATCTCTGAGGCGGAAAAATTTGCTGTCATCGATCGTTTGTTTCCCCAGCCGCTGCAGCGCTATCTGCATGTGGTCTGCCGAAATGAGCGGATGGACAGCATTCTGGAAATTTTTTCGGAATATCACAGCATGGAGCGGCAGCGCAGACATTGCGCCCACGCCGTTCTGGAATATGTGACACCCCTGACAGATGCGCAGCTGTCAGCGATGAAAAAAATGGTCTGCGCAAAAACCGGCAATCCGGAGGTGCAGCTGGAGCTGCGCCGGAATCCGGCATTGCTGGGCGGCTTTCTCCTGCAGATCGGCGACGACACCTACGACAGAAGCGTGCGCCGTACCATTCGGGATTTGCAGAAGAGCCTGATACGGAGGTGAGGGTAAGACATGAGTACCATGAATGCAAGTGAGATTATATCCGTTTTAAAAAGCGAGATTGCGGATTTTGACCGCAAAACAGGCGTTCAGGAAACCGGTACAGTTGTACGTGTCGGTGACGGAATCGCCACGGTATTCGGAATGCAGCGTGCGATGTACGGCGAACTGGTGGAATTTGAAACCGGTGTGCGCGGCATCGTGCAGAATCTCGAAACCAAAACAATCGGCGTTGTTTTACTCGGCAGTGACTATGGCATTACTGAGGGCACGTCAGTGGTACGTACCGGAAAGCGTGCCGGTATTGGTGTGAGCCCTGCGCTCATCGGCAGAGTGGTCGATGCGCTGGGAAGCCCCATTGACGGCGGCGAACCCATTGCGGCAGAGGACTATTTCCCGGTAGAGCGGGAGGCAGCCGGTGTGGCAGAGCGTAAGAGCGTTACCGTTCCGCTTCAGACCGGTATCCTTTCCATCGATGCCATGTTCCCCATCGGTCGTGGTCAGCGTGAATTGATCATCGGCGACCGCCAGACCGGTAAGACATCCATTGCCGTGGATACGATTATTAACCAGAAGGGACAGGATGTCATTTGCATTTATGTGGCAATCGGACAGAAGTCCTCGACTGTCGCAAAGATTGTTTCGACCCTGAAGAAAAACGGCGCAATGGATTACAGCATTGTCGTATCGGCATCTGCCAGTGAACCGGCTCCGGTTCAGTATCTGGCACCGTATTCCGGCACGGCAATCGCAGAGTACTTTATGAGTCAGGGCAAGGACGTGCTCATCGTATATGATGATCTGTCCAAGCATGCGGTGGCTTACCGTGCAATGTCCCTGTTGCTCCACCGTCCGCCCGGGCGTGAAGCTTACCCCGGCGACGTTTTCTATCTGCACTCCCGTCTGCTGGAGCGTTCCTGCCGTCTGGACGATGCGCACGGCGGCGGTTCGATCACCGCACTGCCCATCATCGAAACACAGGCAGGCGACATCTCCGCATACATTCCGACCAACGTCATCTCCATCACAGACGGTCAGATCTTCCTGGAATCTGAGCTGTTCAATTCTGGCATGCGTCCGGCAGTCAATGTCGGTCTGTCGGTATCCCGTGTGGGCGGCGCCGCACAGACCAAGGCAATGAAAAAGGTTGCCGGTCAGATGCGTGTGGATCTGGCACAGTTCCGTGAAATGGAGGTCTTCACGCAGTTCAGCTCCGATCTGGACCCTGCAACGCAGGCAATGCTGGATCATGGCCACGTGCTGATGGAACTGCTGAAGCAGCCGCTGTATCATCCGCTCTCTACCTGGAAGGAAGTCATCATTCTGGCGGCTGCCTCCAACCAGCTGCTGGATGACATCGCCGTGAGTGAACTGCGGGAATTCCGTGAGGGACTGACCAACTATGTGCAGTCCAACGGTGCGGCTATCGTTCAGGAAATTCAGGAAAAGGGCACGCTGTCGCCGGAGAATCTGGAACAGCTGCTGACATTGGTACGTGATTACAAAAAGCAGGTGAACTAATATGGCGAATATGCATGAAATTCGGGATCGGATTAAGAGCATTAACGATATTATGAAGATCACCAACGCCATGTATCTGATCTCCTCCTCCAAGCTGAAGAAGGCGAAGAAGGATCTGGCGGCAACCGAACCATATTTCGACAAACTGGTATATGCAATGCGCAGTATCCTTTCCCGTGCGCCGGAGGACATCGACATGCACTACTTCGACCGCCGGGAGCACATCCCCGAAAAGGAACGCAAGGTGGGCTATCTGGTCATCACGGCGGACAAGGGCATGTGCGGTTCCTATAACCACAATATCATCAAGCTGACAGAGCAGAAGATCGGCACAGGTCAGCACAACAGTCTGTACGTGATGGGGCAGATCGGACGCATGTACTTCCAGCGCAAGGCACGTGCCGGCGAGCTGGATGTCGATCCGGAGTTCATGTATACCCCGCAGAATCCCACCATGTACCGTGCACGGCACATCGCCGAGCAGATTCTGAAGGAATTTGACGACGGAAAGCTGGATGATGTGTACATCATTTACACCAAGATGGTGACTTCGATCACCTTTGAACCGAAGATCCTGCAGCTGCTGCCGCTGGATGCGGCGCACTTTGTGACGCAGGAGGATGAGATCACACGACATCATGAGGCGTCGTTCCTGCCGAGTCCACGGGTGGTAATGGAACATCTGACCCCGAACTTCATGAAGGGTCTGATCTACGGCGCAATGGTAGAATCTTTCTGTAGTGAACAGCAGGCGAGAATGTCTGCCATGGATTCTGCAACCACCAGTGCAAAGGATATGCTGCAAACGCTTTCGCTGCAATACAACCGTGCACGGCAGGCTGCGATCACACAGGAAATTACCGAGGTCGTCAGCGGCTCCAATGCAGCAGGGCTCTAAACGAGTCAAGATTAGCGGGCACCGCTGACAGTGCCACGAGAAAGGAACGATTGTATGGAAAAAGGAAAGATCGTACAGGTTTTAGGACCGGTTATCGATGTGGAATTTTCGGGAAAGCTGCCGATGATCAAGGATGCACTGACGGTGGACAACCACGGCAAGGAGTGTGTCATGGAAGTGGCACAGCATATGGGCAACGGCGTCGTTCGCTGCATCAGTCTGTCCTCCACAGAGGGCTTTTCCAAGGATATGGAAGTAACCGCAACCGGCTCCTGCATCAAGGTGCCGGTGGGTACCGCAACGCTGGGCAGAATGTTCAACGTGCTGGGCAAGCCCATTGACGAGGCCGGCCCTGTGGAAACCAAGGACTACTGGGCAATCCACCGTGCAGCCCCCTCCTTCCGGGATCAGAGCCCGGTCGTTGAGATTCTGGAAACCGGTATCAAGGTCATCGACCTGCTTGCCCCCTATGCCAAGGGCGGTAAGATCGGTTTGTTCGGCGGCGCCGGCGTTGGTAAAACGGTTCTGATTCAGGAGCTGATCCGCAACGTTGCCACAGAGCACGGCGGCTACTCCATCTTTACCGGTGTCGGAGAGCGTTCCCGTGAGGGTAACGACCTCTGGAATGAAATGAAGGAATCCGGCGTTATCGAAAAGACGGCGCTGGTGTTCGGTCAGATGAACGAGCCCCCCGGGTCACGTATGCGTGTGGCACAGACCGGTCTGACCATGGCAGAATACTTCCGTGATGAGAAGCATCAGGACGTGCTGCTGTTTATCGACAACATCTTCCGTTATGTACAGGCAGGTTCGGAGGTATCCGCACTGCTGGGACGTATGCCTTCCGCCGTTGGTTACCAGCCGACGCTGGCAAACGAGATGGGTGAACTGCAGGAGCGTATCACTTCCACCAAGAACGGTTCTATCACCTCGGTACAGGCAGTTTACGTGCCGGCGGACGACCTGACCGACCCGGCACCGGCTACCACATTCGCACACTTGGATGCGACCACCGTACTGTCCCGTAAGATCGTGGAACAGGGTATCTATCCGGCAGTGGATCCGCTGGAGTCCACCTCCCGGATTCTGGAGCCGGATGTGGTCGGCGAAGAGCACTATCGGGTTGCCAGAAAGGTGCAGGAGCTGCTGCAGCGGTATAAGGAATTGCAGGATATCATCGCAATTCTGGGTATGGAGGAACTGGACGAGGACGACAAGCTCGCTGTATTCCGTGCCCGTAAGCTTCAGAAGTTCCTGTCCCAGCCGTTCCATGTGGCTGAGGTATTCACCGGTCTGCCGGGTAAGTTTGTACCGCTGAAGGAAACCATCCGTGGCTTTAAGATGATCGTCGATGGCGAGATGGATGATTATCCGGAGAATGCCTTCTTTAACGTGGGCACCATTGACGAGGTTGTCGAAAAGGCAAAGACCATGAAGGAAGCGTGAGGGTTCGTCTATGGGAAAGACATTTCAGCTGGAAATTCTGGCATCGGACCGCCCGTTCTATGTGGGAAAAGCAGAGCATCTGGTATTCCCTACGGTGGACGGACTGGTGGGAATCCTGCCGGATCACGAGTCCATGGTTACCATCGTGGAGCCGGGCGAACTGAAATACCTGGTGGATGGCGAGTGGCACTATGCGGCAATCAGCGAGGGCTTTGCCGAGGTGCGGAAGGACTATGTGCTGATTCTGGGCGATGCCATTGAGCTGCCGGAAGAGATCGATGCCAAGCGTGCCGCAGAGGCTGCGGAACGTGCCAAGGAGCGTCTGCTGCATAAGCAGAGCATCATGCAGTACTACCACAGTCAGGCGGCACTGAACCGTGCCATGAACCGACTGAAGATCTCCAAGCGGCATAGCCACGAAATATAAGCCGGCAGTTTGCCGGAACAGAAAAGTACCGTTTTCCGAGGATGGAAAACGGTACTTTTTTAGTTGCATAAAGTGAGCGCCGGAAAGAAGTTCCGGAGAATGTCGAAGAGCAGCACGGCACAGACTACCGTTACCAGCGGCGCTGCCCGTTTGGGCAGAAGCTGGCGGGGCTTCCCCAACGCCAGACAGACTGCCTCGCCATAAAGACAGAGCAGTACCAGTCCGAATACAACGATCATGGGGTTGTACCCCAGCGAACGCAGCAGATGACCATGGAGCAGTTCCAGCACAGCACGGGTATTGCCGCACGCCGGACAGAGGAAGCCGGTGAGCTGGAAAAAGCGGCAGCTTGGGAAACGGTCTGACGCTGCAAAATCGGCGATGGCATCCCGAAATAAGAGTGCGCATAGTGCGAGAAGCGGCACGCCTATGGAAATGCCGGCTGCCCGGCGGCGGGAATGGGAACGCATGACGTCAGCTCCTTTGGGGAAAACAAAGCTGCCATACCGCAACGGCACAGCAGCTTCATGTCTGTTTTCGATGTTGAAACGCTTAGAACCCGTCTTCACAAGCGTATACAAGTGTCTTTT
>NZ_FR898079.1:0-24071 GCF_000437175.1 Ruminococcus sp. CAG:330
TGCTGCGCACTGCCAGCTCCCCTTTCAGGGGAGCCTGTGATACATAATTTTACACAATTTGAGTAGGGACACGGCGTGCCGTGTCCGCCGATTCCCGCAGCGCTCACCCTTTCCGCCGTCCCAGCCCCGCCAGCGAGGACACCAGCGGCACTGCCAGCGAGAATGCCGCAGCAATGCCCGTCTGCTGTCCGGTGAGCAGAACGGTGGAGAAGATGACACGCAGCGCCGGTACGGCAATTGCAGCAGCCAGCACGCCCACCGAAACCAGCACCGCCCCGATGAGCCAGCCGTTGCTGGCATAGGGAATGGAAAACAGCGTCTTGCGCTCCGACTTGCACTCGAATACGTGAATCAATTGGGAGAGGATCAGCGTGCAGAGCGCACCGGTGCGTGCAGCCTCCAGCGTGCCTCCGAGACGGAGCAGGACGGCGAATGTCCCCAGCGTGCAAATGCCGATCATGATGCCCCGAAACACAATGCGTCCCATGAGTCCGTCGGAGAAAAAGCTCTCGTCCGGCTTGCGTGGCGGACGCTGCATGGCCTCCGGCTCCGGCGGTTCCAGCCCCAGCGCAATGGCGGGCAGCCCGTCGGTCACCAGATTCACCAGCAGCAGCTGCGTGGGCAGCAGCACCACTGGCATGCCCATGAGAATCCCCAGAAACATGGTCAGCACCTCTCCGATGTTGCAGGAGAGCAGATACCGCACAAATTTCCGGATGTTGGCGTAGACGCACCGCCCCTGTTCCACAGCATCCACCAGCGTGGCGAGGTTGTCGTCGGTGAGCACCACGTCCGCTGCCTGCCGTGCCACGTCCGTTCCGCTCCTGCCCATGGCAACGCCCACATCGGCCTCCTTGATGGCAGGCGCATCATTTACCCCGTCCCCCGTCATGGCGACGATCTCTCCCCGCCGGCGGTAGGCACGCACCAGACGCAGCTTGTGCGCCGGATTCACCCGTGCAAAGACGGCGTACTGATCCAGACAGGCGTCCAGCTGGGCATCGCTGAGGGCATCCAGCTCTGCGCCGGTCATCGCCTTTTTCCCGCGCAGCAGCCCTGCCTGTCGTGCAATGGCGGAGGCGGTGTTCTTGTGGTCGCCGGTGATCATCACCGTGCGGATCTTTGCCCGTGCGCAGGTGCGGATCGCCGTGCGTGCGGACTCTCTGGGCGGGTCGATCATGGCAGCAAGCCCTAGAAACACGCAGTCCCCTGTGCCGTCCTGCCGGGCAAGCGCCAGCACACGCAGCGCCTGATCGGAGAACTGCGCCGCCTGTTCCCGAATGCTGCGCTTTTGGGCAGCCGTCAGCGGGACGGTTTTGTCCCCCAGCATCTGGAATCCGCACTGCTCCAGAATGCAGTCCGCAGCCCCTTTCCAATAGGTGCACACGCCGGCGCCGGCGGAAACGGTCACCGCCATGCGCCGTGTCTCGCTGTCAAACGGCTCCATGTGCCGGACAGGGTGCTGCCGCAAAAGCTTTTCCCGTGAGATGCCCGCCTTTTCCGCTGCCACCAGCAGGGCAGCCTCCGTGGGGTCGCCCACAGCGTGCCAGCTGCCACGCTCTGTCCGCTGGCTGCGGTTGCGCTGGGACTTCTCCGGGGTCTCCCGATGCAGTTCCGCCGTGCTGCAAAGAGAACCGCAGACCAGCAGCTCCCGCAGGGCTGGCTTCGCCGAGGGATTGACCATGCGGCCGTCCTGTAAAAATGCGCCGGCAATGTGCAGCCCCGTGCCCGTGACCTGAAAGGACTCCCCGCCGGCGGAGATGGCGGTGACGGTCATGCGGTTCTCGGTGATGGTGCCGGTCTTGTCGGAGCAGATGACGCTGGCGCACCCCAGTGTTTCCACGCTGTGCAGGCGGTTCACCAGTGCGCCGTGCTTCATCATCCGGCTCACCGCCAGCGCCAGCGCAATGGTCACCGTGGCGGGCAGTCCCTCCGGAATGGCAGCGATGGCGATGGTGATGCCGGTCATGAGCATGTCGAACACCGGTTCGCCCCGCAGAATGCCGGCGAGGAACACCGCAGCGCAGACCCCCAGACAGAGCAGCGCCACCGCTTTTCCCAGACCGGCGAGCCGCTTTTGCAGGGGTGTCATATCCTGCCGGACATCCTGTAGCATGACGGAGATCTTTCCCATTTGGGTGTATGTGCCGGTGGCGATGACGATTCCCTCGGCGCTGCCCCGCAGAACGGCAGTGCCGGCGTAGACGATGTTGGGCTTATGCAGGTCGTTGCCGGTGTCCGCCGGATCGCCGGAACGCTTGGCAACTGCCTCCGATTCGCCGGTGAGGATGGACTCGTTCACCGCCAGACCGGAAGCCGAAGCCAGCGCAGCATCTGCCGGCACGTTGTCGCCTGCCTCCAGCCGGATGCAGTCCCCACGCACCAGTTCCCGTGCCGGAATGGTCTGCCATGTGCCGTCCCGGCAGACGGCCGCTGTGGGGGCGGTGAGATTGCGCAGGGATTCCAGTGTCTGTTCCGTGCGGAACTCCTGAAGAAATCCCAGAATGGCGTTGAGCAGGACAATGAGGATGATGGTGACCGCATCGGTGACCTCCCCCAGAAAGGCGGAGACAGCGGTGGCTGCGAGGAGGATGAGCACCATCACATCCCGGAACTGTCCGAGGAACATGCGGACGGGGTGGAGTTTGGCGGAGGCGGAGAGTTCGTTTTCCCCGTCTTGGCGCAGGCGTTCCCGTGCCTGTTTGGAAGTAAGACCGGACATAGAGCAATTCCCTCTTTCTCAGAGCCGGCGGCTCTGGCAAATTGACGCGGACAGGGTGCGCCTTGTACCACCTTATGCAGAAGAGCCGGAGGGCATGCCGGCACGGGAAAATTCGGCAGGATCCCCAAGATTGGGATAAGAAAAGAGAATTTCAAATACAGCTTTTGTAGGGACACGGCGTGCCGTGTCCGCAGGTTTCAGCAAAGGGAAGCCCGTTGAAAACGTTCCACCGGAACGTTTCCAAAATCAAGGCGTTACAAGCGGGACACAAGGGCGGAGCGGTCTTGTTCGCTCCGCCCTCGAAAAGCTGTCGCTTTTCTCACCCACCTTCCCCGTGCGCCAAAAGCATGGCGCAGGGAGTTTCGCTGTCTGCGGACAGCGACTTAGAGGGACGTGCCCTCTAAGAACACCTCGCCAGCTGCGCTCAGCTGGAGCAGCCTGACGGGTTCAACAGCTCCATTTCTTTTTGTTCCTGTACGATGCTTTACGTTATCACGGCTCGCCGTATCCGCCAATCCCCCACAAAAAAGAGGAGCGAACCCAAGATCCGCTGTAGGGACACGGCGTGCCGTGTCCGCTGATTTCACCTAAAACAAAAGGATAGAAAATATAAGGCTCCCCTGAAAGGGGAGCTGGCAGTGCGCAGCACTGACTGAGGGGTTCTGCCAATATTGAAAGCATCACGAAAGAACCCCTCCGAGCGGCTTCGCCGCCCACCTCCCCTTTCAGGGGAGGCTAATTTTTCTCCATTTTTGTTACATGAAACCGGCGGACACGCAAAACATCCCACAAAAAAAGAGGAGCGAACCCAAGATCCGCTCCTCCATTCAAGCTGTTTCCCCGCTCTCACTGCCAGAAGACCACTAGATCTTCCACCGCCTCATAGAGATTGGGGTTATGTTTGGTCAGTCCCTGATTGACGATGCTGAACATCAGCAGCACGACCATTCCCACGCTTCCCAGCAGCACCAGCCACGACAGCCGGTACCGTGCCGCAGAATCGCCCCGTCTTGCCGTGCCGGAATTGCAGCGCAGCAGACAGCCCACGCTGCCCAGCACCGCCGGCGGTAGCAGGTCAATGACGTAGCGCATGTTGACACCGCCCATGCAGAAGTTCAGCCATGCCATCGCCACCGGCAGCAGGAAACACAGCGCAAATACCGCACGCTGCTGGCGCAGTGTCACGCCCTGTAATGTCTCGCTCCCCGGCTGGCGCAGAACACGTGGCAGCAGCAGGAATCCGCACAGCAGCAGCGGATAGCTGCAAACCCCCAGCGCATCGGCGACATAGCGGTACGCCTGATAGCTGTTCAGGCTGAGGCTCTGCACCCCGAAAAACGGGAAGGTGTTGATCATCCTCGGCAGCTGCAGCAAGTCGTGGTAGATTGCCGCCGGCAGCTGGGACAGCTGTAAGTGGTAGGCGTGAATGTCACTGGTGGTCAGCTGGTACGCTGCCCCGAAATCCAGCGGCGAGCCGAACCGCAGCTGGTTGTACGCAAAGATACCGCCAAGCCCTGCCAGCAGCGGCACCAGAAACGCCGCCGCCTGCGACAGCCGGCACTTCCATGTGCTCTGCTTCCGCACCAGAACGCCCAGAAACAGCGGAATCAGAATGGCAGCAGCCACCGCAGCGCTGGGACGTGCGCCCACGCAGAGAATCAGGGAGAGTCCGCTGCCCGCCAGACACAGGGTGCGCCGCACCGGCTTTCCAGCGAAGTGCACGCTGCCCTGAATCCCCAGCCATACCGCCAGCAGTAGGAAGCAGGATGCTGTCGCTACCGCCAGATAATAGAGGTCGGCGTATTGCAGGGAGAAGTACACCCCGCTGCAGCAGACCGCTGCCGGCAGACACCCCAGCAGCAGGAGCAGATTGGCACGTGGCACAAACGCCCGCACAAATGCCATGACAGCACCGCACAGAAACAGGATGGACAGGACGCTGAAAAAGGTCACCGCTACGCCCAGTGGCGGCAGCGCCCCCCGCAGCCAGTAAAACGGGTAGTAAAAGACCAGCACCGGCGTGATGCCGAAATAAGAGTAGTAGTGTCCGTTGTAGTAGGCACGGTCCCATGCGTAAGAGATACCGCTGGCGTTTCGCTCGCTGTTGTCATAGACGTTGTCCAGCTCTGCCAGCTCCGGCGCAGCATCCAGAACCAGCGTCACCCTGCCGTGCTGGAGTGCGTCAAAGGTCTGCACATAGGGGTCATATCCGGCAGCCCCGTTGACCAGCGGATAGGAGATGGTAGTGAGATTCGGGCGCAGGAACAGCAGCGCAGAGGCAGCACAGACGAGCGTCATAACCAGCACCGCTGCCCGATGGCGGAACCTGGTGCGGTCATAGGAAATGCGGTACAGCGCATAGACACGAATCCACTGCACCAGCCCCAGCGCTGCAAACAGCAGCAGATACCGCACAGCGGAAAAGGCATAGGGCACGGCACTGTACAGCACCACGGATTCCAGCGTGACGCTGCTCTTGAGTTCGGAGAATTTCAGCTGGATCTCCCGCAGCGTTCCGTACGGGTCGACTTTAAAATCGCAGGAGCGCCCCTGCCCTGCCGCATATTTTTCGCCGATGACCTGAAACGTCTGGGAGAAGTTGTCGTCCTTGATGGCGGTCTGCACCCGAAACAGCTCGCCGTCCTTCTTTTGCTTCAGACGAATCTGAATGGCACCCACCGTGGAGGGCAGCGTCTCCGGCGCAACAGTCAGCGTGGTGTCGCCGGTCATGGCGATGGTGCCGTCTGCACGGGTCGCATTGTCCTCCGTGACGATCTGGACGGACTCCGGCGAGAGCTGCACCTGTTCCGAGACATTGCAGAAGCTCTTGCCCTGAAATACCGCCACTTCCGCCACCAGAAGCACCACACTGAGCAGCGCCAGCCGCCGGAGCAGCCGGCTCTCCCGCCGTTCCGCCCGCCACAGGGAGAGCAGCACAGAACCGGTGCAGAGCAGCGAGATCAGCAGCAGGATGCCAAAGGGCAGCCCCTCTCCGCTGAAGTTCGCCATGTGGTTGCTGACCAGACTGTCCAGCACCAGAAACAGTACCATTTGGAGCATTGTGGCAATGCCAAGCCGGCGGAGCAGCAGCGGCTTTTCCGGAGCGCCCGTTCCCCAGACCGCATCCCAAAACCGGCGCAGCCTGCCGGAGCTGTCCGGCAATGCGGGCGACGGACAGGGAATGACCTGCTTTTGCACGAGAACAGCGCCCAGCAGCGCACCGCAGATTCCCGTCAGAAGCGGTACGAGAAGATCCGCCCATAGTGTATTCATAAGATGATTCCTGCCTTTCTGTCTGGCGGAGTCCGCCATTTGTCAAAAGTTTTAATTTTCCAAAAATAATACACAGAAATATTATCGCATATTCATTCTTTCGATGTGTAGCAAAACATTGCGGAAATTGTAAAACCAGTGTAAATTTGCGTCTTCTGCCGTCGAAAAGCTTGACAATGGAGCGAAAAAAGAGTATGATAGGTATAATAACCAGTTGTACCGGAGGCTTTCCCGAAGCATTTCCGGTGCATGGACTTTTTCAGAGCCTGTCCCCGCATCCGGACAAATGCCGGGCAGAGGCTCAAACAAATATGATTAAATGGAGGGTCATTATGGCAACAGAACTTTGTGAAAAATTCGGAAAACAGGGGCTGACGTTTGATGACGTTCTGCTGATTCCGGCAGAATCGGACGTAACACCGAATATGATTGATCTGCGCACAACGCTGGCAGGTTCCGTCAAGCTGAAAACACCGGTGATGACAGCGGCGATGGACACCGTCACAGAAGCACAGATGGCGATCGCCATTGCACGGGAGGGCGGTATCGGTATCATTCACAAGAACATGACCATCGAGCAGCAGGCAGACGAGGTGGACAAGGTAAAGCGCTCCGAAAACGGCGTCATTGTCAATCCGTTCTCGCTCACAGAAAATCATCTGGTCTCTGATGCCAACGAACTCATGGGAAAGTACAAGATTTCCGGCGTTCCCATTGTGGACAGCGTGGGCAAGCTGGTGGGCATCATCACCAACCGTGACATGCGTTTCCTCTCCAACTATAACGGTCCGATCTCCGAGGTCATGACCAAGGACAATCTGATCACTGCGCCGGTTGGCACTACGATGGAACAGGCACAGGCAATCCTGCGCCAGCACAAGATCGAGAAGCTGCCGCTGGTGGATGAAAACGGCTACCTCAAGGGACTCATCACCATCAAGGACATCGAAAAGGCTGTCCAGTTCCCCAACTCCGCCCGTGACGAAAAGGGTCGTCTGCTCTGCGGCGCAGCCATCGGCGTGACTGCAAACGTGCTGGAGCGTGCCCATGCGCTGGTAGACGCACAGGCTGACGTGCTGGTTCTGGACTCCGCACACGGCCACAGCAAGAACATCATCAACACCCTGAAGATGGTCAAGGCAGAGTTCCCGAACGTGCCGGTCATCGCCGGAAACATCGCAACTGCAGAAGCTGCCGAGGCACTGATCGCTGCCGGCGCCGACGCTGTCAAGGTCGGCATCGGCCCGGGTTCTATCTGTACCACCCGTATCGTTGCCGGCATCGGCGTTCCGCAGATCACCGCTGTGTATGACGTGGCGCAGGTTGCCAAGAAGTACGGCATTCCGGTCATCGCAGACGGCGGCATCAAGTACTCCGGCGACATTGTCAAGGCACTGGCTGCCGGCGCTAACGTGGTCATGCTCGGCTCGCTGCTGGCAGGCTGTGCAGAATCTCCGGGAGAAACCGAGATCTATCAGGGACGTTCCTTCAAGGTATACCGTGGCATGGGCAGTCTGGCTGCCATGGCAAACGGCTCCAAGGACCGTTACTTCCAGGAGGGCGCAAAGAAGCTGGTTCCGGAGGGCGTCGAGGGCCGTGTTCCTTACAAGGGGAGCGTGGCAGACACCATCTTCCAGCTGGTCGGCGGTATCCGTTCCGGTATGGGCTACTGCGGCTGTCCCACCATCGAGGAGCTGCACCAGAAGGCAAAGTTCGTTCAGATCACCAACGCCGGTCTGCGTGAGAGCCATCCCCACGATATCCAGATCACCAAGGAAGCACCGAACTACTCGGCACAGTCCTGATCGAAAAAATTACGGAATGGAAAGGTCGTGTTCGCCAAGGCGGGCATGGCCTTTTTTGTTCACGGTGCGCCGTCCGGTGCCGCACGAAAATTTCTCCCGCTCTGCAAATCAGGCTCCCCTGAAAGGGGTGATTCCCCATGGAATGGGGAAATGTCACGAAGTGACAAAAGGGACCGCTCGGTAAGAGCTGGCAGTGCGTAGCACTGACTGAGGGGGGGTTCTGTGAAATCTTTTCTGTATATTGTTTTTTGCTTTTCCCGCCGGCTTGACATTTCGCCGGAAAACCTGCTATAATGACATCACACCGGCATTGCCGGTGCTTTGGGCAATACCGCACAAAGAGCGTCTGGCGACTTTGCACGCCATCTGCTTGCACAATCTTTGTGCGGTATTGCCTTTGAAAAAAATTAGAGAGAAAGGAATTCAACCAACTATGAAAAAACTGTGGAAAACCATGACCGCCCTCGGCTGCGCTGCTGCCGTCTCGGCGCAGGTTCTGCCGCTGACGGCGTTTGCCATCGAACCGACACAGGTACATGTGCTGGCGCTGGGCGACGAGGGACTCGCCTCGGCAGCCGACACCTCCGCTGCCTCCTACGTGGCGGACTATCTGGGTGCTACCCTGTCGGACTACACCCAGACCGGCAAAAAGGCGTCCGACCTGCTGACAGAGGTGGAGAGCGACGCTGCGCTTCAGGCAGATCTGGTGCAGGCAGATGTGATTCTGCTCTCTGTGGGCGTGAATGACCTCGCTGACCCCATTCTCTACGAGAATGCCGACCTGCTGGATGCCTCCCAGTACACCAGTCTGGATGACATGGTCAACGCCCTGTCCACCTCTTCCGCCCTCCTGCTGAACGACCGGCTGGCTGCTTCCATGCCTGCTATCGTGGAGAGCGCCAACCAGAGCATCGAGGCGCTGGTGCAGGCGATCTACCAGAAGAACACCAGTGCGGATATCATCATCCAGACGGTTTCCAATCCGCTGGCAGTGGAGTTCACCAAGATCAAGGCGTCAGAAAACCGCCGCTGGGCGTTCCACCAGCTGTATGAGTACATGGAGGTCTACCTGAACGGCGGCAAGACCACCAACAATGCTGTCATTGCCGAGGGTGTGAACCAGAAGATCAAGTCCCTGCCCCACGTCAGTGTGTCGGATTTCCACGATGCCTTTGTGGGTGCTGACGGCGAGGAGGCGCTGGGCTTCTACCTGACCAATATCGCCAGTCTGGACATGCGTTTCACCGAGATCGGAAAACTGGTGGCAGCAGCTTCGGCACTGGACGCTGCCGGACTCACCGTGGGCAATGGCAGCGTTCTTGCGGATGCCTACGCAGCCACCGGCGAAAATGCCACCCTCCCCACCCTGCGTGCCTCGCTGGACAGCGTTATCCGGACCGCAGCTGGCAATGCCCAGACCGTGTACGCACTGGGCGATGTGAATGCGGATGCTGCCGTGACACTGGATGATGCGTTCCTCACCCTCCAGCAGTACGCCTATTCCGCAGCCGGCGGAAAGCACATCCTCCAGCCGGCACAGCGCCGTGCAGCCGATGCCGATAACGACGGCAAGCTCTCCATGGACGATGCGTTCCTGTGGCTTCAGTACTACTCCATGTGCGCAGCCGGACAGGACGTAGATCTGGAAGCATTCCTCGTGAAGAACGGAAGAAACTGAGAACGGTAAGCCTTTGATAGGAATACGGCAGCGCTCGCCCCTGTAGGGACAGGTTGTGCCGTGTCCGCAAAAACACGCCAAATCAAGAAAACGGGCAGAGCCTGCACTTTTGCAGCTCTCTGCCCGTTTTTGATGAAAAAACCCCGTGTGAAGCCTTTGTGGAAGCCATTTTATCTTCTTTTCTATCTCTTATCATAAGATTATCACATAAAACCGTATAATTAGAATCACAGAAACAAAGAGAACAGCAACCAGTCACCGGAGCCATTCCGGTACGGCAAATGCCGTTCCTGATGATAGAAAGGAAGCGTCATTATGTTTGAGGACGAAAAGAAATTCGAGAATACACAGGGAACTGAAACGCCGGTAGCCGGCACCGCACCGACACCGGAAACCGCCAATCCCGCCGCTGGCCAGTCCGCCGGCGCATGCGATCCGTACGCCTACCAGAACGGCTACTATCGGAACACCGCACCCCATCAGGATGAACCGGTAAACAGCGGCGCATACAGCCAGCCGCAGACCGCCTCTTCCGGCAGCGGTTCGCAGGTTCCGCCCACCAGCCAGAACGGCTACAGCTACGTCAACTACTATTCCGACCCCAACAGCGGAAATCATCAGAAGCCCAAGAAAAAGCACACCGGCCTGAAAGCCGTTGCCTGTGTTCTGGCAATGGTTCTGGTGTCCGGCGCATCCATCGGCATCTATGAGGGCGTTCGTTCCTCGATGGAGACCAGCAGCGCTGTTGTCAGCGACAGCAGCGAGGACACCGCCGAAAAGAGCGACAGTTCCGCTTCCGATGACAGCAGCACTGGTTCCGTCCAGAGCAGCAATGCGGAGAGCTGGATCCAGCTTGCTTCCAAGGAGGGCTCTATGTCCATTGCGGACATTGTCAAGAAAGTCACCCCGTCGGTTGTGGGCGTGCAGTCCACATTCACCAGCACCGCCAATAACAGCGCCTATAACTACTACGGCGGCTTCTTCGGATTCGGCGGAAACAACGGACAGAACGGCACCCAGCAGGCAGTCGGTGTCGGCACCGGTATCATCATGTCGGAGGATGGCTACATTGTCACCAATGCCCACGTCATCTACGACGATGAGAACGGCTACGGCGAGGCAACTGCCGTACAGATTCAGATGTCCGACGAAAAGACAACTTATGATGCAAAGATCGTCGCCTATGATAAAGAAGCAGATATCGCCGTGCTGAAAATCGATGCAAAAGGTCTGACTGCCGCAGAATTTGGCGACAGCGATAAGTGCGAGGTCGGCGAAGCCGTGGTTGCCATTGGTAACCCGCTGGGTCTGGAATTCCAGAACACCGTTACCTGCGGTATCATCTCCGCACTGAACCGGAAGGTCACCATCAACGATAACGCTATGACACTGATCCAGACGGATGCCGCTATCAATAACGGCAACTCCGGCGGCCCGCTGATCAACAGCTCCGGTCAGGTCATCGGCATCAACTCCGCAAAAATGTCTTCCACCTACTCCTCCAGCGGTGCAAGCGTCGAGGGTCTGGGCTTTGCCATCCCTATGACAGAGGCAAAGCAGATCGTGGATGACCTCATCAACTATGGCTATGTCACCGGCCGTCCGCAGCTGGGCATCACCTGTCAGGATGTCTCTCAGGCAGTGTCCGAGGCGTATAACATCCCCGTCGGCGCTTATATCATCAGCGTCACCGAGGGCGGTGCAGCCGAAAAGGCTGGCCTTCAGGCTGCCGATGTCATCACAGGCATTCAGGATCAGGACATCTCCACCACGGAAGAACTCAACAACATCAAGAATGAATATAACGCCGGCGATACCGTCACCCTGAAGGTTGTCCGCAACGGACAGGAAATGAAGGTTGACGTGGTGCTGGAAGAAGTCAAGGGCACACAGAACCAGACCAAGCAGAAGAGCAGCAACAGCAATAGCGAAAATAGCAATGGCGAAAACAGCAATAGCGAAAATAGCAATGGCTAAAGGCTGGCTCGTGTCCGTCAGAGCGGCATCGCTCTGAATCCAATTTCGACAGTTTCATTTTTCATACATTCTCCTTATTATTTTTGCAAAAAGGCCGTCCGGCGAAAACCGGGCGACCTTTTTGTTTTGGAATATGCTGTTTTGGCGGGGACAGGTTTTTAGAGCTTGTTCCGGATCTTTTTCTGTGCGGATTTTCGAGCATGATTTTGACGGTGACAAGGAAAAAATCCGTAGGCATACTTTGTGTCTGGCAAGGATTTTTGACGCAGCCACCGGCAAAATCTGCCGAAAAGATGTGCGGAAAAAGATGCGAAACAGGCTCTTATGGATAAAATTCGTCCTCGTAGGCTTCCAGACGGGTGCGGATGCCGTTTTTCCCGCCGGTGATCTGCACGCCGGTGACAATGGCGTTGCTGATGTCGTTTTCATAGCTGATCCTGTCCCCTAAACTGGCGGACAGAATGCCGTTGGCGTTGACAAAGAAGTACTGCCGTCCCCGTGCTGCAAACTTCCGCCGAAACGTCAGCGCCTGCTGGGGGTCGTAGAGATACTGCCGGTCGAGGGGGAGATAGCGGGAGCGGACAATGCCCAGACTCTGCGCCTTGGAATCGGTCTCGTGGAAATTGTCGTAGCTGCCGTCGGTGTCTGCCATGTAGAAGTCCCGAATCATGCGGGAGTGATCCAGCCCGATGCCCACGCCCACCACCGTGCTCTCTGAAAAGTGGAAGGAGGTATACTGCGTGGGCAGATTCATGCGCACCTCGTTGGCGCCCCGAATAAAGGGATACCGCTGGTGCAGCTTATAGGTGAGGTTGGCGATGCCGTCCCACATGCTGCACCCCTCTTTGACAAAGAGGTAGTTGCTGGTGTCGGTGCTGCGCTCCCACGTGATCTGGCTGGGCAGTGTGTGGAACTCCGTCATCAGCCGGTCGAGGGACATGCCGGTGTACAGCTTGGGTGCCAGCTGGTTTTGCAGCAGCATGGCAGTCATGCCTTTGGAAACCACGTGGAAGCGGACAGCGCCGTTTTCACGGGTCATGCGCAGCTGTTCCACCGTACCGCAGTGCACCTCCTGCCCGTTCAGCTCCATCCGGACACGGAACACGTCTTTCAGCGTGTCCAGCGAGATGGAGGCATATCCCACGACAGAAAGCTGGGTGTAGGGGGTGTAGATCTCCTGTTTCAGAGAAAAGGAGGCGATGCGGTTCTGATATACGTGGATGACATTGGGGGTGTCCAGTTTCAGGGCAAAATCACTCATTCCGCCGTCACCTCCGAAGCTGCCGCTGCCGTATCCGGCACGTAAATGCCGTTGGCGGTGTACAGCACCAGCTGACAGGGCAGGATGCCGGTTTCCGCTGTCTCCGAAACGGTGTACTCCAGGAGGCACGCTGCTGCAAACCGCATGCCCCGCAGCTCAAAGATATATCGTGTGTTGTCCCGGATGGAACGGTCCAGCGTCTGAATGATGGATGCCGGATTGTCTGTGAAACAGAAGTGCCCCTCCAGCGTAATGCGCTTGCTGCGGTTGGCGGAGCTTGTGACATAGGAAACATTGATGAGTCCGTTCTGTTCCGAGAGCACCCGCTCGCCGTGGAGCCTCCAGCTGCTGGCATAGAGCGTCAGCGTGTCCAGCCGAACGGGAAAGGCACGCTGTTTTACCGTGGTATAGGTGGTAATCATTGGGCAGATATCTCCTCTCGTGTGGTCTTGAGAACGCCGGACAGGGAGAACGTGCCGTGGAGCACCATGCGCTGAAGCTGGCGGATCTCCGCCGGTGTCCCGCTTTGGATCTCCTGCATTTCCGCACCGGCGGTGAGCATGCCTTCCAGCACCTCGCTGTGGAATGCGGTGTAGACGGCAGCCATGTCTGTCTCCACCGGCATGCAAAGACTCACCCGAAACCGCATGGAGAAGCCCCGGCAGAGGTGCGTGTCCGTCAAAAAGGACGGCTGCATCTCCATAGACTCCACCCCCAGCACCAGAAACTGCGTTTTCCGCTGGTCAAAAGGGCTGGGGTCGTAGGAAAAATAGACCGGCAGGGCGGTGTGTGCCATCAGTGCAGCCCGAAGCTGCGTGAGAATCTCTTCCATGGTGTTCCCTCCTCATACGGTGAAAAATTGAAAAGTGTCGTCCAGCAGCAGGTCACGGCACATGGTACGGCAGCCTGCGGCAAAGGTCTGGGCGAACGCCAGCTTTTGGGCAGCATCGGTGTTCTGGGCAATGGTGCCGGCAAAGGTGCACGCCGTGCGGTCCCGTGGAGCGGTCAGCTCTGTGTAGTGCACCAGCGCCACCGCTGCTGCCAGATAATTCAGACGGGCATCGCTCTCGTCGGCATCTTCCCGAAGCGCTTGCCGTACCTCTGTCACCGCCAGTTCCAGCAGGGACTGATACTTGCCGGTGTCCACGTCCGAACCGGCGAACAGCCCGAATAACAGGGCGATCTGCGACTCATTCACCGGACACCCCTCCTGCCTTTACCTGAAATGCGGCGTTTTCTGCGGCGAAACGCTGTCCGTCCGGCAGCTGCCCGCGGCACTGTTTTGCCTGCTTGGTGCGCAGCGTCTCCCGAAATTCCAGCAGCTCCGGCAGTGTCATGCGTGCCGCAGCTGTCGAAACGGCATCCTGTTCCGCTGCGCCCTCCGTGAGGAAGCGCAGCCGTACAATGTCCTCCCGCACCATGGATTCCGCCTGTGCCAGCAGGGCATCCTTGGCACGCAGCTGCTTTTCCAGCGCCTGACATCTGTCCTTTGTCCCGTCCGTGCCGAACTGCTTGGTCACGCCGGCCTCCCGCTGTGCCGGAACTGCCACAAAGCTCCACTCGTATGCGTCCGTGATGTTGGACAGCACGTGGTGGCACAGTATACCGCCGTAGGTCAGCCCCGCCTGATGGACACAGGGGCTTTTCCGGCAGTCCGCACCGCAGACGGAGCAGGTGCAGGAGGCAGCCGTGCAGGAGATGCTGACCTCTTTCTTGATGCCGCCGTCGATCTCCCGAATGAGATCCCGATTGGCGTCGGTGCGCACCATGTAGGCGTTGCCCTTCAGATAGGTGTACGGTTCTCCGGCAGCCGTGCGCCGTTCCGGCTCCTGCACCAGTTCCGTGGCAAAGATGCGGGCGGTCTGGTTCTCACCCTTGGGATTGTGGTCGAAAATACCGGTTCGCCCCACAAAGAGTGTTTTCAGTTCCTCCAGCGCCTCCAGAGAAAAGCGCTCGCCGTCCCGGTCGATCTCGTTGTCGCAAAGGTGCACGTCAAACAGAAAGACCTCGTCCTCCTGATGGACACGGCGGGTGAACTGGTTGAGCTGCGCCAGCAGCTGCGTTGTGTTTTCTTTTGTGTTCATGATACCTCTCCTCTCTGTTGTGCGGATGTGCAATGGAAATTGCCGGGTCGGGCTCCGGCAGAACCCGCAGGGATTGCGATGCATGCGCTGCACCTCCTTTTTATGACTGAATGTTACTTACAGGGACAGCTCGTGAACGGCAGTCTTGGTCAGCACACGGAAGCCGGCACGCAGCGATACGGCGATGCAGTTTGCCTGCGTATCGATCAGACGGTCGGTCTCCAGCAGCAGATCACCGCAGGTGACCATTTCCAGCGCAAACTGGTGGTTCAGCCCGATGACATAGTCGGCAGACATGCCGGCGCACTTGCGCAGCTGCGCACCGAAGGGCAGCAGGATGGTGCTGGGCTGACCGGCAGCCATGTCCTTCATCTGATCCATGGCCATGATGGACGCAGCCACCGCCGGCGAAGCCAGCAGCATGGTCATGTCAAAGTCGGTGAATGCGCCGTACAGCTTGGTGAGGTCAGCGTATGTCAGCGCCGAGCCGGCCTTCGCCACGATAGAGCCAGCATCGCTCTCCAGCTTGTCTACCGCCTGAAGCAGAATGGAGTTCGCCAGACGCACGCCCACCGAGCGCAGGGTCACAGTGAAGGCGTCCAGACGCTGGCTGCGGATCGCCTCATAGGTAGCACGGATCATACGGCCGTACTTGGTCAGCTTGATTGCCGTGGTCTCCTCCTGATAGACGGAGCCGGGCAGTGCGGTGTTCTGCGCACCCTTTACGGTGTACGCTGCGGTGTCCGTCATGGCCGCTGCCAGATAGTCGCCGGATTCGCTCTTGGTGTGTACCGCCACAATGTCGGACAGAATGGACTGCTCCATGCCGGCGGTGATGGCACGGCGGATGAACTCCGGAAACAGCACGGCGCTGTCCGTGGTGGAGAAGAACTTTTCCACACGGTCGCAGCACGGGCCGCTGACGTGGATGTCGAACCGCTTGAGCTGGCGCTCGAAAGCGTCCAGTCCGGCCAGCGGTGTCTCCGCATACGATGCAGAGGGGTCGGCGGACTCCAGCACCTCGGAGAAGTTCTTGCCGGTAATGTGATACATGCCCTTTTCCAGTTTCAGATTCTGATACATCATGAGAATGACTCCTTTCCAGTTGCAGCAGCGTTGGCTGCCAGTCGTTGTTCGATTTCCTCGGCCTGGGCGTTCCAGAGCCGTGCCTGTGCAAGCTCTGTCTCGTCCTGCAGATTGATGTTGCTCCACACCACCGAAACGGCGGCGGAAGAGCCGGCGAGCCGCAGGAATGCGGTGCCGATGCGACGCAGCGCCGGTTCCAGCAGACGGCGGTAGTACTCCAGCTCAGAGGTCAGGATGTCCGCCTGCTGGGTGCTCATGCGCTCCGTGGTAGACCAGTTCAGTCCCAGCAGGAACGGCGGAATGGAGAGCTTTGCGATAAGCTGTTCCAACAGCTGCCGGACGGGAACTTCGGTGTCCAGCAGGGCGTTGTCCGACCCGATGACCCGAATGTCCACATCGCCGGCACAGACAAAGTCCCGGATCTCCCCGTGCGCTCCGGCACGCATGCCCTCGCTCCACTCCTTGGCGATCTGACGGGTGCGTTCGCCGGCGTAGGCACGCTCTGCCGGATCGCCGGAGGGCTTATACGTTACCGCATAGCGCACATTGCCCATGCGGTCGTAGTTCTGCCCGATGCACTCGTAGATGCGCAGCAGGATCCGGCTGATGGCGGGCAGCCCACGGAGCACGGAAATGCCGTAGGGCTGTCCTGCCGGCGGATTGAGGGCGGTGAACAGGATGCGCTCCGGATGGGCGATGCGCTGCATCTCGGAAGCGCTCTCCCCCATCAGCCAGTACTCACGGCTGCTGACGCTGCTGCCCTGCCGGATGTGCACACAGTGGGGCGGTGCCGTCTGCAATCCGGTGAGCACACCGGTGCGTGGGTCTACCAGCATCTCCCCCAGCGCATTGCCGTAGGTGAGCAGGCTGTCCAGATAGCTGTCCGCAAAACACTGGAGCGACTGCCCCGTCAGTCCCACGGGCACCTCCCGCACAAAGGCGTCCAGCTGGGGCTGAAACCGTCTGGAATCGCACACCAGCCGGAAATCGCCGGTCAGCCGGACGATTTTTCCGATGGCAGCGTCAATGACCGGAACGGCAGCCCGCAGCTGTCCGTAGAGCATCTGTTCCTCCAGCCCGTAGAACTCGGAGCACCAGCCGCTTTCGGAAAAGCGTGGCGTGCTCTGGAGAATGCTGCCCATGGGCGCAGGCGCTTTTTTCTTGGGAAACCATTTCATACTCGTTTCACCTCCTTTCAGGGCTGAGTTCTTGCGGTGGACAGGACGCAGAAGCTGTCTGTCTCTTTCCGGCATACCACCGTGGAGACAAAATACCGCATGTCGTCCATGGCGTGGTCGTGTTCCTTGCGGGGCGCATCGCCGGCAGCGGAATCGTTCCAGCAGTATTGCTGAAACTCCCGCCGGATGTCCGCACAGCACCGGCAGAACCGCAGCTTGTCCTGCTGCAGCAGGTCGCTGACCAGCTGAATGCCGGTGAGCACCTCGTTGTTTGCCGGAATGGCACGAAATCTGCCGTGCCGCTGAATGCAGGCGATCATGCTCGCCGCAGACGGGTCAATGACCACACACTCCACAGCAATGTCCCCTGCCAGCTGTTCCAGTGCGGCGTAGTGCTCCTCATCGGTGCGGCGCTGTCCCATCTTGCGGGAGTCGTAGTAATACTCCCGCATGCGGTACCAGATGCCGTCGCAGTGTCCCCACAGCCCGAAAGAGGCCGGGTTGACAGTGCCGTAGTCGCAGGAGATGACGAACCGGTCGCATTCCGGCGCAGCGTCCACCACGTGGCGGGCCTCGGAGAACATGGGATAGATCTGTCCGTCTGCCGCCGTCCACTTTCCCAGCACAAACCGCTCGTAAAATGCGCCGGTGTACAGCCGCTCATAACGGCGGCGTACCGCAGCCGACAGCGAGGGATTGTCCGCCATGGTGAAGTGGAGGTAGAGGGCGTTTTTTTCCGCCGCTTTGCAGATCCACTCCCGATAGAACCAATGGTAGGGGTGATCCGGATTGCAGTTGAACCAAAGGCGGGAACCGGTCACACTGCACCGTGCCACCGCCTGTTCCACAAAGGAACGTGGCATCAGCGCCACCTCATCCAGAAATACCCCGCACAGCGTCATGCCCTGGATCAGTGCGGCGGAGCTCTCGTCCCGTCCGCCGAAGAGGTAGAAGCGGTTGGTGATGCCGGCGAGGGAGATGTCCGCATAGTTCTTGCTCACCCGTTCCAGACAGGTGAACCCCAGACTGCCCAGCAGCTGCACCAGCGGTGTCATGACATTGCGTTTCAGCGCCGTCACCGTCTTTCCGCACAGGGCGAAGCTGCCGCCCCGAAACGTGGACATCGCCCAGCTCACAAAGCCGATGGACATGGAGAGCGTCTTTCCCGACCGCACAGCGCCGTCGCAGATGATGGCATCATATCCGCTGTACCGCCGCTGGCTCCACCAGCACATGGCGGTTCTCTGTTTGGGGGAAAAACGATCAAACTGCATCGTCTGCATCCCCCGTTCCGCCCAGCGCCGCCAGCAGCGAGGCAGCCGCATTCTTTCCGTCCGCCTCACTGCTCTTCTCAAACAGCGTGGTCAGCGCCTTGAGCCGGTCGAAAAAGTGCACCTCCATGCCGCCGCTCTTGTCCCGCTTCAGCGATGCCACGGGAAACAGATCCAGCGCCTGAATCTGCTGCCCCGTCATAGGTTCCTCCGCCAGAAGCAGCTGAATCACATCGTTGGTGCGCCCGAACGCCAGCCGCTCCAGACCGGCACGGACGATTGCCGCCGGATCGCCCTGGAGTGCGCTGCGGTACGCCTCCACCATTCGCCGGCAGGATGCCTGCCGGAGCAGCGCTGCGCCCTCTGCGGCAGCGTGCTCCGCCGGATAGCCGGCACAGCGTGCTGCCTCCGCCACATCTCCCAGCCGGGCGTAGTGGCAGCAGAACAGGCTGCGCCTGCCTGCTTCATTTTTGTGTTCCATCTTCGTCTGCATCTCCTTTCCTTTTCCGGAGAGGATCGCTGTTCGAAACAAGTCCTCTCACCCATAGGCGTTCTGATGCCAAAAGTTGTACGCCGGCGTACAACTATGAACGAGAATTTACACGATATCCGATAAATATTTACATTCAAGGTGAAAAACACGGTTTTTTTCGTTGACAAACCCCATACGCCGTGCTATAATATAATCACAATCAATATTATACGTAATATAATATTGTGACAAAAAAAGAAAAGCGCATTCCGCAGAGAGAAGAGGACGGTGTTATGAATCGGTCTGGTGCAAGATCACATGCTGGCTGGAGTCAGGATGTCCTCAAATCCATTGCCATGGGGACGATGCTGCTCAACCACATTGCCGCAATTTTTCTGCCCGCCGGAACGGTACTGTGTGAACTGTTCACAGCGGCGGGATATTTTACGGCGATCTCCATGGTTTATTTTTTGGTGGAGGGATATGGCTACACCCGTTCAAAGCGAAACTACTTTTTCCGCCTGCTGCTGTTTGCAGGCATCTCCCAGCTGCCGTATGACCTGGCGTTTTCCGAGACAGGCGTGCTGCGGTTCTGCGGATTGAACATGCTGTTCACCCTCTGCATCTGCTTTGGGATTCTTTGGGTGCTGGAACACGGGAATAATCGCCTGCTGAAAACCGCTGCGGTTCTGGGACTGATCCTGCTGAGCAGCATCAGCGACTGGGCATGGTTGGCGCCGGTATTCACCCTGCTGTTTCGCTGGGCGGGAAAGAACCGCACCAAGGAAGCCGCTGCGTTTGCTGTGGCAGTACTGCTGTTTGGCGGAACGAATGTGCTTGGCGGATGGGGACGGTTTCCCCTGGGCGAGAACCTGCTGTATGCGCTTTTGAGCATGGCGGGAATCGGCACATCCGCCCTCGGCATCCTGCTGTGTTACAACGGGACACGTGGAACACGGTGCCGGACATGTTCGAAATGGTTTTTCTATCTCTTTTATCCCATCCATCTGCTTGTTTTGGGGATTCTTCGAATCTCCCTGCAATAAAGACCTGCCTTCACAGGCGTATACAAGTACAGGTTCTAAATTCCATCAGGAATCCACATCCGAGGAGGTGAGAACATTTGTCTGCATTTTCAATTGGTGCAACGCTGCTGGATGCCATGGTTCTGGCGATCCTGTCGCAGGCGGATACCTACGGCTACCAGATCACCAAGGACATTCAGGCGCACTTCGCCGTGTCCGAATCCACCCTGTATCCGGTACTGCGGCGGCTGCAAAAAAACGGCAGTCTCATCACCTATGACCAGCCCTATCAGGGGCGCAACCGCCGGTACTACCAGATCACGCCGGCGGGCAGAGATTTGCTGGAGCAATACCGGCAGGATTGGATCATCTATCAGGAACAGGTGAACTTTTTTCTGGGAAAGCCGAAAAAATGATATCAAAGGAGAGATTGTTCTATGACACCTCAGGAATACTGCGCCGCTTTGGAACAGGCGCTGTCACCCATGCCGCCGGAGGAACGGCAGGAAACCATTCGCTATTATCTGGAATTTCTGGAGGAGGCGAGCGAAGAAGAACGTGCTGCTCTGGGAACGCCGCAGGAACTGGCGGCACAGCTGCTGCGGGACAGCGGCATTTTCCCCACGCAGAATATTCCGCCGTCTGCCCCCAAATCATCCGGCAGAACCGGCGTCATCATCGCACTGCTCTGCACCTTTCCCATTTGGCTGCCGCTGCTGCTGGTGTGGTACGTTCTGCTGCTGACGGTGCTGATCTGTATCGTCACTGTCCCCATCACTTTTGTTGGCGTGCTGGTGGTGGGCATCTGGAGCATGCTGATGCTTCTGTCCCGTGACTTTCCGCTGGCGCTGCTGTCCCTGGGTATCGGACTGATGGGCGGCGGACTGGCAGTTCTGGTGGCGTATCCCCTCCTGATCGTCTGCCGTACCGTGGCGAAGTTCGGCATCAGCAGCAGCAGGAAGCTGTGGCATCTGGTCTGGAAGGGAGGCAAGACCTCATGAAGAAGCGGAATCGCACCGCCTGTCTGATGCTGTTTGCCGGGTTTGTGCTGTGCGGATTTTTGGGAGCGCAAGACGGATTTCTGTCCCCTACAGTGGCCGCTCCCGCAGCCGCAGAGTCCATCCAGCTGGAACAGATCCAGATTCAGTCGGGCACATTCACCGCCGTTCGTGCGGCGCACGGCAGCACCGCCCATGCAGCCGGCATCGTGCTCACTCTGCCCAAAGCGCAGTTTGAACGTCTGAAGCACGAGCTGCAAGTCACCTCAGAAAGGAGCGAATCACAATGGTAAAATCTTGGGTTATCACGGGTGTCTGCCTGATTGGCGCCGGCGTGCTCTGTTGTACGGCGGCGATCGGTGCCGGCGCACTGAACCAGCAGCGCTATCGGGAGAAGCTGCACCTCACCGACCAGACGGACACACCGTCGGAAAATTTCACCGCCATTCAGGTGGCGCTGAAGGATGCCGATCTCACCGTACAAACAGGAGAATCGGTGTCTGTGGAGGCGGAGAACATCTCGGCAGATTGCTATGACGTGACCGTCAGGGACGGCGTGCTGCGCATCGAACAGCGGAGCAACGACCTGAACCAGTACACCCTCATCCATTTGGGCGGACTCTCCCTCCCCACGGCAAAGATCACGCTGACGCTGCCGGAGGAGAATTACAAGTCCATGGACATCAGTGCCAGCTATGGCGACTGCACCGTGGACGGCATCTCCGCCCAGACATTCTCGGCAAATCTGGACTGCGGCGATGGCACGTTCCAGAATATTTCCACGGAAAACTACACCGTCAAGTCAAGCTATGGCGACTTGCAGCTGTCGGACAGTGAGGTAAAGGACCGCCTCTCCGTCGAGGCGGACAGCGGAAACGTCACCTTTGCCAGAATCGACATCCGGAACCGCTGTCAGGTACAGGATGACTTTGGCGACGTGGAGATGAACGCCGTCACCTGCGGCGTTGCCGAGATGACGCTGGATAGCGGCAGCCTGACCGTGAACCGTTTCGAATGCACCGACGAGGACGCCTCCAGCATCTTCACACTGGATTTCGGCGACTTTATCTGTATCCGCTCCAAACTCTGGAACAGCGACATCTCGCTGGACAGCGGTGACATCCGCACCGAAAAGACTGCCCTGTACGGCGCAACCACCATCAATCTGGAGTTCGGCAGCGCCAGCCTGAATCTGCTGGGCACTTCCGGCGATTACAGTGTGGGACATCTTCTTGCCGGCGGTACAGTATCCGGCGGCGGAAATGTCATCTCCATTTCCGGCGATTCCGATGCAAACGTCACCTTTACCGAAGTTCCGTAACCGTGTTCTTTTCCATGAATTTTCAATACGCAAAAAAATGCCTGCCCCCTTCCGGCTCGTAAGCCGGGAAGAGAACAGGCGTTTTTGCTGCACTTTTAGAGAAGTATAAAAACGACACAGTGCCCACTCCCGAGGGAATGGGCACTGCATCATTAAAGCAATGAGAAAAAGAGAGATAACTGCAAAAATCAATTGCAACAATATTGCTTTCCGATGTGCAGCGCCATGCAAGAGAAAACATGCCCTGCCGTTTCGCAATATTCCATGAAGCACATTCACTGCGTCTTTTCGCAAGCACCGCTGTGAATCATCTGCCTTGCTTCTGTCCTTATTATAGCACAAGTGCACGAAGTTGTCAACAGTTTTTTCTGCGTTTTATGTAAAATATACACGCTGGTTTTTGTGGATTTTGTCGAAAAACATTTTTCCTGTTCTATTTTGTTTCGGTATATTTCACAAATTGTTCGAATGATTTGTGCCGGATTTGGCGGACATTCCCAAGCCTAACTTTTGCACGGGCGGCTTTTCCCGTCATTCCTCCGTCATATCTGCCAGATTGATGACCGGAATGCCCTTTTTCTGCGCCATGCGGATGGTCTGCGCCGTGCCGCTGGGGCCGGCGCTTTTCCGGTAGTAACAGATGCAGCAGTCTGCCAGCATGACCAGACGCTGGTTGCGTTCCCGCATGCAGGTGGCGGTGTAATCCTGCCCCACGCACTCCCACGAGTCCGCAGCGTTCAGAATCCGGTCGTATGCGGCGACCTGCCGTGCACTCCGCCACCGAGCCGTCTGTGTCTCCGGCGCACAGGGCAGCACCAGATGCAGGGCGATGCCGGGGTAGGTGTTCCGCAGCTCCAGCACCTGTTCGGCACATAGAGTGTCCCACCCCAGCGCACCGCCGGCGTAGAAGTCCAGAAAGCCCGTGGCAATGGCGGTGATCAGCAGTCCCCGCAGCTCGGTTTGCAGGGCAGGGAGCTGTGCGCTGGCGATGATGCGGTGTCCCGTGAAACAAATGGCTCTTCCCATGAGGTCATGCCGATGCCGTATCCGGATGCGAACGCCGGCTGCGGAGAATGCTGCCGGTCAGCAGCACCAGTCCGGCAGCGGTCAGCAGCAGCCCGATCAGCAGAACGAGATGCGCCAGCTGTGTCATTGTGCCGGTAAAGACGGCGTACACCGCCGGCTCTTTCAGGGAGAAACGGGAGATGTAATTGGAGCCCATCACCCAGAGCATGGGCGCAGCCAGAAGCACACCGCCGGCAAATGTTCCCGTGCCGATCCAGTAACAGGGCGTGCTCCGGAGGAGGAGCAGCGCACCGATGGCGAGCACGGCGAGAATGCCGCAGCCCGCCGTGAGCAGCATCAGGGGCTTGTGTGCCCTGCCGATGAGCTTCTGCCCGAGTCCGGCGTTTTTCAGTGTGTCCAGCTGGTAGACATCCAGCACATCCTGAATGGTGTGCTCTGCGTTCTGGATGGTCTGCGCCAGCTTGGTGTCATAGGTGCTGTCTTTCTCGCAGTGGTTCTCTGCGGCGTAGCGCTCGAAGTAGTCGGTGATGGACTGTTCCAGCACCGAGAAATCCGGCACTGTCTTGTCCGCCGGATTCTGATAGGAATCCGTCACCTGCTGTTTCATGGCATCCTCCAGCCAGTCCGCAGACAGTGCGTCTAAGTATACGTCGGCGGGAACAGCAGTGGCGTTGTACTCCGTTTCAAACTGGGATTTGAGGGCATCGTAGACTTTCCGGGCAGCGTCCTGTTTCGAGATCTGCGCCGTCAGGAGCGACGGCGAACCGGTGACCGCCGTGCCAATGCTGCCGCCGCAGATGCCGATCAGGGAGAACGCCAGAACGAAACTGCAAAGCAGCCGGAGCAGCAGCCCGCCGATGCGGGGAGAAGATGTCTGGCTCATGGTGTGCCTCC
>NZ_FR898079.1:24114-24867 GCF_000437175.1 Ruminococcus sp. CAG:330
TCCCGCTGGGTCAGTTTGCACACCACGCCGATGCGGGTGTCCGAGGAACCCAGCAGCTGCATTTCGCAGGTGTAGAGCGTCAGACGGTCATCGTCCGTCTGTTTCAGACAGCCGTCATTGGAGGACTGGAACTGAATCTGTTCCGATACCTCGTAGGTGAATTTACCGTAGGTGGTGTAGAGAGTGACGGTGTCCCCTTTTTTCAGCTGGTTCAGGTCGTGGAAAAAGGTGTTGACATGGGCGCTGATGACGGAGTTGCCGGTGCTGCCGATGACGGCGGAGGCCGGTGTCTGGCAGGCGCCTTTTTTCAGCAGCTCCGAACCGCCGCCCCAGTAGACCGGAACGTACAGACCGGCGGACTTGCACTCCAGAATGGCGCACTGGCTGCCATAGGCAGATACCGCCACGTCGCCCTCCGCAGAGGTCGCACCGGTATAATCGGTGTCGATGTCGGTTTCCACAATGTTCAGTCCGCTGGTACCGCTGTTGGGGTTGGTGCTGCCGCTGTCCATAAAGCCAATGCGCAGGTAGGTTTTTGCGATCTCATAGGGGCGGATGGATGCCAGCAGCAGCACACCGCCGCAGAGCAGCGCCAGCAGAAGCGGCAGCAGAATCTGCACGGCAAGGGGAAGCTTGCCGGAGCGTGATTGTCTTTTCATGGCGCACACTCCTTATCGATGGGAACGGCGCTTGCAGCAGAAGAGCGCTGCGCCAATGCCGCCGGCAGCCAGCAGAATGGCACCGCTGCCGATG